>URIT01000045.1 GCA_900547945.1 uncultured bacterium | reverse complement strand
CGCACGTAGAGGCCCCAGGCGCTCCCCCAGTCGAAGCCGGCCGGCGCGTCGACCGGGCGCGCCGCCGGCTGCGCCGCCTTCGCCTCGGCCTCGATCTCCTTCAGGTCGCGCACCGGCCCCCACGACTCGGCGAAGCGCTCCGTCGCGCCCGGCGCGAACGTGGGATGCTTGAAGGGCGTGCGCCAGTTCCCGCCGCGCGGCTGGTTGAAGCAGCGGCCGCTCTGCAGCTCCATGTACTGCCCGTCGGCGTCCGTCAGCAGGTCTTCCCAGATGGCGCCCTGCCGCGAGAGCGCCCACAGCCAGATCTTGCGCCCGAACTTCTCGTAGGGGAGATTGCGGTGGAAGCTGCCGTACCCCGCGTCGGGCCACCAGACGGCGTAGAAGCCGTTGGCCCCGGGCAGGACGTGGTAGGACTTGTTGCCGCCGTAGGCGTTGTTCGCGTAGACGGAGAGGTCGCGGCCGCGCGCATCGTGGGGCCAGCGGCGCACCTCGACCTCGCCCTCGTGGCCGATCGCGGCCGTGCCGGGGAACACCAGCTTCGGGTTGCCGCGCACGCCGTAGGCGGCGTTCATCCAGTGGTAGTACGGCTGCGGCAGGTTCGACGTGTTCATCCACGTCGTGCGCGTCTCGAAGGCGTCCGCGTCCGGCGCGAGGCGCACCTCCACCTGCCAGGCCGTGCGCGTGATGTACTCGTTGGCGGCGACGAAGCAGCTGACGCTCGCGTCCGCGTTCGTGCGCACGCACCAGTCGACGGGCGTCGCGCTCGACGGCGCGTGGCCGATGATGCCGAAGTTGAACTCGATGCCGCCCGAGAGCCAGGGCCCGCGCATGGCGATGTCGCGGAACTTCAGCACGCGGTTGCAGTAGAGGAAGTCGCGCCCGGCGACCTTGTCGAACGCCCGGTAGACCTTGCCGCCGACCTGCGGCAGAAGCTCGACGCGCAGGCGCGCGTTCTCAAGCGCGACGACCTGCCAGGCCTGCGTGCAGGGCCGCGCCGTCGAGCCGTCGTAGCGGAAGTAGGGGTAGCGCCGCTCGGCCGTGCAGGGCACGGGGTCCGGGTCGCCGAACGGATACGTCGTGAACGCGCGCGTCCCGACCGTGACCTCGGCCCCCTGCGCGGCCGCGCACGCCGCCAGCCACGCGAAGGCCGCCCGCGCCGCCTTCAGCCCTGCCATGTTCCTGCTCCCATGCCGTCACCTCTTTTCGCTTTCGTCGCGGCGGGGACCGATCCCGCGCCCGCTGCACGAGAGTATAGCACAAAACCGGCCGCGCCCGCCGAAGATGCGCCCTTCTCCCCTTCTCCCGATTTCTCGCCAGACCCCAATCGACACGGGGCAAGAAACATTCTCGGGCCTCCCGCTACAGGCACGGCGGCACAGGCCCGGCGCGCGAAGTACCCGCGCCGCCCTCGGCGCGTGGCGTCTGAGCGGGCCCGGCGCACGATTTCACTTCGGAACGGCCGTACATGTCCCGCCCCCGCCATCGGATGCCCCCCCTCTTCCCCAATGCGCGCAGCCTCCCCTTCGAACGCGGCTTCCCCAACGCATGCGTCCTCCCTTTCGCGCGCGTAGCGGCGCGCGCGGCCCGCCGCGCCGTCCCGGCTGCCGCAATCCGCCCGTGCCGCCGTCCCCCGCACCGCCGTGTCCGATTTCGCCGCCATGCCTTCCCCTCCTTAGCCGCCGCACAGTCTAGCAGAGGGGGCGGTGAGACGCAATGAGATTTCACTGCGTAATAATCTTGCTTGAAACCCGTCGCGTCGCGCGGCGTGATCAGTTCGGCAATTGCGGCCCTCCCCAGGCCTGTCTCGGCAGCATCAGGCGCGACGAGAAGCAGGAAAATCGGGATAAAGGTGGAAGATGTCCCGGTAATGGGTTGCGTGGTGTCGTTCCGCGCCGCGAGCCGACCAGCCCGCAATAGGGGTGCGCTTCGCTGGGTGTGTGTGTGGGGGGGGGGGGGGGGGGGGGGCGGACGTCCGCATTGTGGTTGCGGGCGAGAGCGCCACGTTGCGGCCCTCCCGCTGCGGGCACGGCGTCCGAGACGGGGCGTCCCGGTTACGTTGGAGGCTGCCCAGGGATGACCTTGTCATCGACCGTTGAAACGAGGGGACGGCATGGACGAACAAGCGGATCGCGTGGATTGCTGCGGCCCGCAGATCAGTTCCCGAAGCCCGCGTGTGGTACAGCAAGGGGTTATAGGTTGGTCTGCTTGGAATGCTGCGCGCGCCATTCACGCATTGAACAGCCAAAACGCTTCTTGAAGACGTATTTGAGCCGTTGAACGTTTGCGTAGCCACAGAGTTTTGAAATCTTGTTAATGGCAATGCGTGAAGAAAGAAGCTTGTCCTTTACGAGGTCAAGCCTCTGTTTTTCAATGGCGCCACGGATGCTCGTCCCAGTCGATTGACGGAACCGCAGATTCGCGAGACTGCGAGAGACGCCGACATGGTTCAGGACATCGTCAACATGTATTGGTTCCGTTATGTGCGCATTGATGAAGTCGGTGATTCGATTTACCAGTACAGTTCCCGGGGAGGTGAATTTTGTGGAGTTGCGCTCGGTGATTCCGACAGCTGGAACGAGGATTTTGTGTATCGGGAGACGGTGTTTACGTGTCGCCATGACCCTGTCCAGCTCCGCAGCGGCAAGATATCCAAAGCGCTCGTGGTCAATGCGGATGGACGAGAGCGCGGGCTGGGCATTGTCACAGACGATTTCATCGTTGTCAATTCCAAGGACCGACACTTCGTCTGGGACAGCGATCTTCTGCTGACGACAGGCGTCCAGTACGTCCTTGGCGCGAAAATCGTGAGAGGCGAGCAGGGCTGACGGTTTAGGCAGACGGCATAGCCAGTGCGTGAGATCGTCGTGTGCCACCGAGAACGAATATACCTTCCCTCCAGATTGACGAAGGCGTTGCTTGAACCCACGTTCCCGTAGCCGCGACCACCCGCGTTGCTCGACGTCAGGCACGAACGCGAATGAGGAAAATCTACCCAGTCTGGTGAAATAGTCCGCAGCCATTGCGCCGATCCGCTCATCGTCGTCGACCATGATCGAACAGGGGCGACCATTCCTGAGAAGCGTAGGTGGAGGGTAGTCGATGAGAACCGAGGGGATCTTCCAGTTCGACATCGCCAATGCGGATTCTGAGATGGCATGCCCAATAAAGCCGTCAAACGTCTTGCGAACCTTTGCCTCGTTGATTATGCTTTCGTTGAGATCCCGCGGATCGCTGATTAAACGCAGATTCCAGGTACACGCCTCGTTCACATAGCGGAGAAGGCCTGCGAGTTGTTTGCGCCCCGCCGACCCTGCAAGCCATAGAACAACGAGAATGCTTCGTTGTCTCAAGTTATGCTTCATGACAGGCGCAGTATAGCACACGTCAGGCCTGGTTGGCCATAACGGTATAAAATTGTTGGCCGAAACGATATCGAGCATATGGTATCATTCTGCTGTGGACAATAGGGCCCAACATGAGGAGAAAAGAAATGAATCGTCGTAGTTTCATGAGAACGTTTGCCGCCGCAGGTCTTGCTACCCCTCTGGCGACCATGCGTGCCAAGGCGGCGCCTGTGCAGGACAAGCTGCCTGTCCCTGCCGGGAAGATCTTTGAGGGAATGGGGGGGGCCGTTTCCGCGATGTACACACCTTACTACCGCACGGGGAGCAAGGCCGGGCGCGTGAATGAGGAAATGATTGAAAAGCTGGTCGAATATGGCGTGAAGTGCGGTCTGGTCGGCCTCTTCGTCACAGGTTCCACCGGAGAGAGCTTCCTGCTCTCGGACGAGGAACGCAAACAGGTCTTTGCGCGGGTTGCGAAGGCCGCAAGGGGCCGCCTTAAGCTCATTGCACACGTTGGCCATCCCAGTTCCGAAAAGGCGGCCGAGTACGCCCGCCACGCGGCGAGTGTGGGATTCGACTGGACGGCGTCGATTGGGCCGATCTATTTCGGCCAGGACCACGAGGCGGCGGGAGACCACTACAAGACCATCTCGGAAGCGACGGATCTCCCCTTCATGATCTACCAGCATGGGAAGATGGATTCCGAAAAGGCGGCGCGCTGGTTTGATCTCAAAAATGTCTGTGGCATGAAATACACTGACCGAGACTACTACGAGCTTGGAAAGCTGAAGCGCAGATTGGGTAAGCCGGCGATTTTCTACACTGGTTATGACGAACAGGTCCTGAACGCGCTTGCCACAGGCGAGTATTCCGGTTGCATCGGCATGACAGACAACCACATCCCGCGCCACTTCGTGAAGATATGTTCGCTTGTGGCGCAGAATCGGCTTAAGGAGGCACAGCCGGTACAACGGGATGTGTGCCGGTTTGTGCAGCTGATGATTGAGAGCGCGAACATGTCGCTCTGCAAGAGCGTGATGCGCCATATCGGCCTTGATTGCGGATATTCTCGTCGGCCCGAGGGGCGTCCGCTTTCTGAGAGCGAATATTCCGCGTTCATCGCTCGGGTCGAAAAGCTGGGCATCGTTCGCAAGAACGAGGCGTTAGAGGCGCTGGGAGGCTAACCATGCGAATTGAGATTCTGAATGCGGTTCTTCCCTGCGTGGTCTGCGCGACCGTCACCTCGTTCGGGGGCTTGACGGTTCGTGAGTCCCCGGATGTCTACAATGCGTTACGCGCGGATGGCATGGGACTTGTCCCCCAGCCCGAGAAAGGGAGGACGATACGAGGGGCGGATGGCGTCTCACTGTCGGGAACGGATGTCGTATTCTGGGCGGATGGAGTTCCCGCAGGCGGCGAGGATGCCGTGGCGGAACTGCGACTATCCATCGCGGATGCGCGCAGGGCGAACGCGCGCATTCATTTCGGGGACCTCTATCTCGGGCTCTGCGGCGCGAACGGGAAGATGTACGTGAAGGGGGGGCTTATTTTCTGCGATGCAGCGCGGCATATCGCCAGAATGGACGCCCCGACCGCAGTGCGTGAGGGGTGCCCCTTCGACGTAAGGATTGAACGCCAGAATGGGATGGTGAGCGCCGAGGTGGCGGGGAAGTGGCTCTTCAACGTGCGCGACTTCCGCCCGTCCCTTGGAGCCGTCGGGATCGAGCCCGGCCGGGGGACGGTTAAGGTGGAGCGCTTTGAACTTGGGGCGCAGAAGTTCGCTTCGCGTCGCGCGGAAATACGCGGCAACGAGGCTCTCAGGGCCTTCGCCGCCGCATATCCCGTCGTGGATCTCTCGGCCGACAAGTCTCTCGACCACATCGTGGCGGCGGGGACGCCGGAAGTCTACCAAGGGCATCCCTCATCCGTTGTGACGGGTGATGGGCGCATCATAACCGTGTGGTCGATTGAGCATGGCGGGCCGGCAGGGCAAGGGGCCGAGTCGGCGGACGGCGGCCGCACGTGGACGCGCATCGACGAGCGTTTCCCGGCGGGGTTCAAGCTTCACGTGGACTGTCCGAGCATCTACCGGCTGATCGGACCCGACGGCAAGGCGCGGCTGTGGGTGTGGAGTCAAAGCAAGATGTTCCCCGGCACGACGGCGCGCAACCACTACAACCGCGACTATTCCCAGAGCATGCCCTCGATCATGAGCGAGGACGAGGGTTTGACCTGGAAGGAGATGCCGCCGCTCGGCGGCGAGCGTTTCCGCTGCAAGATGGCCTTCACGTCGGTCGTTCGGCTGAAGGACGGTTCGTACATGGCGGTTTTCCACCGCGACCCGCCGAATCGGGAGCGTTCGCCGCTCGTCGTCCTTTCCACGATCTCGAAGGACGGCGGTTTCACCTGGAGCGATCCGGCGGTCATCTGCCAGAAGAAGTTCCGCGATCCATGCGAACCGTACGTTTTCAGGAGCCCGGACGGCGAAGAGCTCTGCTGCATCATGCGGGAGAATCTCCATGTCGGGAATTCGCTGATGATCTTCTCGCACGACGAGGGGCGCACGTGGAGCGAACCGGAGGAGACGCCGTGGGCGCTGACCGGCGACCGCCACCAGGGGATCGTCCTCCGTGACGGCCGGTTGATGATCGTCTTCCGCGACACCGCGTACGCTTCGCCCACGTGGGGTCATTTTCTCGCGTGGGTGGGGCCATACGGGGCCCTTCGTACCAAACGCGCGAAAGGCACGTACCGCATCAAGCTGATGCACAGCCACGACGGCAGCGACTGCGGCTATCCGGGGATCGCGCAACTGCCGGACGGCAAGATCATGGTGCTTACGTACGTCAAGTACGAACCGGGGCGGAACCGTCAGTCGGTCGTCGCGAAGACATTCGATTTGCCGCGTTAATCCGAAAGGAGGCAGGACAATGACCCACGGAAGCATGACGTGCAAAACGACACTGGCGCTCGGGACGGCGCTGACGGCGGCAGTCATCCACGGAGGCGAACTCGCGGTCCAGTACCGTGCGAGCGCCGGCGGCTACGAAATGGGCCCCGGCGAGAAGGTGACGAAAATCGTCAATCAGGGAACGCTCGGAGCCGCGGGCGATCTGTTCCTGCCGAATCAGACGCCGACCACGACGGTGGCGCGAAACGCGATGGGCTCGGGGGCGGCGTTCCGGTTTGCGGGCGACAACGAATTCCGGTCCGCGTCTTCTGTGAGCGTGTATCCGAACGGGCACCTCGGCATGGGCGGCGTCTACTTCGTAGTGAGCCGCTCGAATCTGTCCGGCAGCTCCGGGATCGACCATGCGCCGTTCGCACATGGCACGGACGCTTCCCGCCACGGCTATTTCGTGGGCAAAAACGGGTTCTCGCCGTATTTCTACGGTCAGCTGCCGCTCAATGCGGGCGGCTTCACAAACGAGGCCTACGACACCGATCCAGACCTCGTGGCGGTTGGGTATTGCAAGAGCCAGCCGTCCGACACGACGTACACGATCACGGCATGGCGGAAGGGGCGCGTGATCGGGTCGCGTTCAGGATGCGGCGCCGTCAACTCAGGCGGCGTGCTAGCGCTCGGGTCGTTCTGCTCAGACATCACGTGGGACCGCCCCTGGAATGGCGACATCGCGGAAGTACGACTATACACGGGCGGGATGACGCCATCGGAATACTTCAAGGTGACGTGCGAACTCGCGGCGACCTACAACCTCTCCGTTTCCGACGACACGCATTATGCGTTCTCGGCGGCGATGCTGAACGGCTTCAAGAACGATCCGGCGGCGATGGGCGTCCTGACGGGCGTCCTCAACGCCGAGACGCCGGCGGCGGGGGCGACGAGCGGCGCGCTGACGGCGGAGGCTCTCGACGCGACGGGGGCGGAGGATAGGCTTGTCTACGTCGCGCATGACGGTGCGGAGGGGGCGTTGCGCAAGTGGGTGGTGGCGCGGTCCGACGGCGCGGCGGAGTCGCGGTTGCGGCTAACCTTCTCCGGCGCGGCGTTCACGGCGATGACGGATCCGGTGCTGGCGTGCCGGACGGATTCGGGGGCGTCCTCGTGGATCGCCTCCGACGCGCCGGTCGCCGGCGACGGCACGATTGCGTTCACGCTGGAGGCCGGGTGGCGTTCCGGGCAGTACCGCGTGGCCGAGCGCGACGATCTCGTTGCCGCGGATTGCCCGATCTGGTTCCGCGCCGACAGGGGCGTGGTCACCGACGACGCCGGAAACGTGACGGGGTGGTGCAACTCCGGCTCGCTGGGCGGCGCCTACGACGTCACGAACGCGCTGCTGCTGGAAGTCGCCGGCAGAACCTCCTCGATCCAATACGAGAACGCGGCGCCTTCGTTCAACGGGCGTCCGGCGGTGCGGTTCACGGACGGCAAGGACTGTACGGGCGACGCCAGGAAGCAGTATCTGACGACGCCGGACAACGTGCCGCATCCTTTCAATGCGGACGGTTGCACGATCTTCGCGGTCGTCGAGATGAGCGACAGCTCCGCAAGCGAGTCGTTCTTCGGTTTCGACGACGATGGCGAGCACAGGTTCGGGATGCAGACCTCCGTGACCTGGACGCCCCGCTACTGGAGTTGCTGCTATTACTCATCCGGCACGGCGAGGGTACACAAGCGCCCGAATGACGCCGGCAGCTGGGAACGGCGGTACGTGCTGGCGATGTCGGTCGCGGATTTGGGCAGTTTCGCTCCGGGCAAGCTGTCGGTGGCGCTGAGCGACAACGGCAATTCGCAGTATGAACTGGCGGGCGCGGTCGGGACAAACCCGTTCGCGGCGAACGGGTGCAGGATGACGGTGGGAACCTTTATCGGTGGCTGGGGGCCGGGAATCCACGGGCGGATCGCCGAAATCCGATACTACGACCGTCCGTTCACGGTACGGGAAATCGCGCGGACCGAGCTCGAGCTCTCGGCGCGTTACGGACTGCCGGTGGCGACGGCGGGAGCGACGGACCCCGCGCTAATCGCCTCGCACGCATGCAGCCTGGACATTCTCGGCGGCGAATACGCCCGCGGCAAGGCGGCGGATCCGGTGACGGGCTGGACGGACGGCATGCTCACGGCGACGATCGGAGAGGTCACGTTGGGCCCCTCCGCCTCGAACACAATCGCGGTGGTGGCGCACGACGGAGGGGCGACGGCGTTCACGCAGGTCACTGCGAGCAGAAAGGCCATGGCACGCACCTATCTCGTGTCTTCCCAGACGGAGATGCCGGTCTCCCTCAGATTTGCAACCGGTGCGCCTGCGGGCGGCGAGACGTATCAGCTCGCGTTCAAGGCGAACGGCGGCACGTCGTTCGTGCAGCTTCCGCTCGAAGGCGAAGTGGAAGGCAATGACGTGGTCTTCACCTTCCCGAGCGGAATCGCCGGCGGCGTCTACCAGCTGCGCAAATTCGAACCGTGCGGAACCGCGATCCTGCTCCGCTGAAGCGGCCTTGGCAAGGCCGCTCAATGGCGTTTGAGGCATGAAGAGACGATGAAGAAGACGGCGGTTACCGCGTTGGCGGCGTTGACGGCGGCGGCTTTCGCCGCGCCAATGACGATGGAGGAGGCGAACGCGCCGATGCCGGCGAAGGTGAACGGGTATTGGCCCGACGCCGCGCCGGAATCGCAGGGCGTCCCCTCCGCGGCGATCGCGGACTGGCTGGGGATGCTCGACCGCGAGGTGAGGCATGTTCACGCCTTTACGATCCTCAAGAACGGTTATCGGATCGCCGAGGGCGCCTGGGCCCCGTATGCGAGCGTAGACCGCCATTCACTTTACGGGCTGAGCGGTCTTTTCTTCGCCGATCTGATCGGACGCAACCTCGTTTGCGCCAAAATCGAATCGCTGCCGGACGCGAAGGTGGTCGAAGCGCTTCGAGTGAAGGTCGCGGCGCATCCAAACAGGGAGACCGAGGCGTTCTGGAGGCTTGCGAGCAACGGCGATCGCGTGCTGGACCGTAATCTCCTCTGGATGAATCGCAATTTCACCACGTTCCTCGGATTCAGCTGGGAGGGCGGTTGTTCGGCGGGCGACGGGCTCGGGCGGCGGACGGCGGTGCGCCATCTCGCGTTGATGGGCGAGCTGCATCTTCGCGGCGGCACATGGTACGGCGAGAAGCTGCTCAACGCGAATTTCGCCGCGCAGTACTATCGCTTCACGACGCGGCCTTCCGGGCTGAAGGTCGCCTACGGTGAACGCGGCCAGCTGCTGATGGTTTCGCCGAAGGAACACCTTGTTGTCGCGATGACGGCCGACACGGATCAGAGCGAACGGATGGTCGCGATCACGGAAGAGAACCTGCTGGAGGATGGAGAACGGAAAACCGAGACCGGGAAATGCGGAGAGGGCACATGCGATCTGAAGAAGGTGATTGCGTCGCTTCGGCTCGAGACCTGCGACGAGACGGCGGTGCCGGACGGAGCGGTACCGTTCAACGCGACCTTTAATCTTGCGGGCAACCGCTACGGCTTCAAGACGCTGCGCCTGGCAAAGACGGGCGCGAAGACCTACGTGCTCGAACTCGGCGGAAGGGAGACCCAAATTCTGAGGTTTGCGTCCGCCCCGAACCTGCTTGACGTCACGTTCGCCGACGGCTCGAAAGCGCTGACGGCGCTGAACGGGAAATACCGGGTTTCGATGACGGGCGGTTTTACGGCGCCAAAAAAGTTCAGGGCAGTCCTGTACGCGGTGGACACGGCGGCGAAATTCGAGTGGGCGATCGACTTTGCGGATACGTCGAGGCCGGTCTTCACGATCGTTCGCCACGGCGAGGTGAAGCCCGAGATCGTTGCCGGAAAGCCGGCGGAGACGATCTGCGGGGTGAAGCGCGACCAGACGCGGGCAGAGATCCTCTGGACGCATCCGATCCACAAACGCCGCTACATCGGCTGGCCGACCGTGTGCCGCCGGAAGAACGGCGAGGTGCTGGCGTCGTTTTCAGGAAACCGCGAAGGGCACGTGTGCCCGTACGGACGGAGCGAACTGGTGCGCTCAAGCGACAACGGCGAGACGTGGTCGACGCGTTCGACGATCATCCACAACGACATCGTCGACGACCGGGACACCGCGATTCTCGAGCTGGCGAACGGCGATCTGGTGGCCCGGTGGTTCGGGTCCACCTGCTATGCCGGCAACTACGACCAGCTCTTCTGCAAGCAGCCGAGGGATCTCGTCGACGCCGCGCGCGGCGAATGGACCAAGCGGTCGACGGACGGCGGAAGGACCTGGAAAGATCTCGCGCCGATGATTGGGCACGCGCCGCACGGGCCGATTCAGCTCCGCGACGGGCGGCTGCTTCAGTTCGGCGTTGCCGCAACGCGGCACGACGTCTGGAACGCAAGGAACTATCCCGAACGCAGGGACGGTTTCGTGGTCGAGGAATCGACGGACAACGCGAAGAGCTGGCATCGCATCGCCTTCGTCCCGTTCGGGAAGAAGGAGATCTATCAGGAGCCGCATCTCATCGAATGTCGGGACGGTCGCCTTCTCGTGATGATCCGCACGCAGATCCTGGGGGGCACGTGGATGACCGAATCGAGGGACGGCGGCCGCACGTGGGACAAGGTCCGCGAGACGCCGTTCCGCATCAGCGGCCATCCGCCACATCTGAGCCATACCTCATCCGGAAAGATTCTGCTGACGCACTGCAAACGGGCACAGCACCTGAACGTCGTCTACGTCTCCGACGACGACGGACGCACCTGGGACCTGAAGAACGAGATCCGGCTTTCAAAGGGCTTCTCCGACGACATGGGCTACACGACGACGGCGGAACTTGCGGACGGCACGTTCCTCTCGGTCTACTACGGACCGGAGAATCGCGGCGAGCCTCCATGCCTGATGGCCACGAAATGGCGGTTGAAGGACGTAGAAGATAAGGAAAGGTGACGATGGTGAAGAAGACGGGAATGCTGTTTGCGGCCTTCGCGGCCTGTTTGCTTGTAGGCGGAGTGACTGCGAAGGGAGCGGATGGGACGATCCTGGAGCGGACCGCCTCCAAGGCGTCCCTCGACGAGCCGCCGATGACGCTGCCGGAAGGCCCGGTCGCGAAGGCGACGGTGAACGGCGTGACGGGGCGCGAGCTGAAGGCGGGGACGGGTCCGTTCCTCGACCGCGAGTACCTGTTGGCCGAGATGCCCGCGCCGCTGAACACCCTGGACATCCTCCCCGTCGACATGGACGGCGAGAAGACGCTTGAGGTGACGACGGACGGCAACCTCTACATGCTCACGCCGCAGAACCCAGACAATTGCGGCGTGGATCTTGCGAAACAGGGATTCCGGAGACTTTCCGGCAACGGCAGCGAGTTTGCGCTGTTCGTCCGAAAGAAGGACCTGAAGCCGCGGAACTGGGGCACGTTCCATCCCACGCAGGAGCAGGCGATGGAACAGCGCCAGATCGTCGAGACGTGGGTCTGTTCGTGCCGGGCGGGGGACAAGGTGAAATTCGCGAAGTGGGCGCTGCCGCTCGTCCGACGGGAGAAGACGTTCGTGCCGTCACGCCCGCTTGCGCCGCCATATGACGGTGCCGCGTCGCGGATAAGGCCGAAGCACGTGATTGTGGTCGGCCTCGACGGTTTCGCGGGCGTGCATTTCGACAAGGGGCGGCTGCCGAATCTCAAAGCGATGAAAAAGGAGGGCGCGTGGTCGCTGAACAGCCGTTCGATCCTTCCGACCTCCAGCTCGTGCAACTGGCATTCGTTCTTCACCTGCTGCGGATTCGAGCAGCACGGATACAATTCCTGGGATACGCAGGTGCCGGCGCGGAGGCCGAAGGCGGTGAACGCGCGCGGTTACACGCCAGATTTCGTGAGCGAGTTCCGGGCGACACGGCCGGAGGCGAAGATCGACTACGTCTTCGAATGGATCGGCATGGACTTCACGGCGGACTGCGCGGCGGCGACGCTTGCGACGAACGTGCCTTACGCGGCACATGCGACGACGGACGTGGTGGTAAAGCGGATCCTTCAGGAGAAGCCTGATTTTCTCTATGTCCACTACGACAATCCCGACGCGGCGGGGCACAGGCACGGCTGGGGGACGCCGGAGTACATCACAGGATGCGAGGAAGTGGACGCCTGCCTTGGACGGATCCGCGAGGCGATAAAGGCGGCGGGCATCGCGGACGAGACCGTGCTCGCGGTTGTCTCAGATCACGGCGGCATCGGCAAGAGGCATGGCGGCACGAGCGAAGACGAGTTCCGCGGAATATTCTTCCTGTCCGGGAAGGGAGTTAAGGCGGGGATGGAAATGTCGAGTGTGAACATCTACGACGTGGGTGCAACGGTGGCGGCGCTTCTGGGGGTCACGCCGCCGGCGGTCTGGATTGGCAGGCCGTGTGACGGAGCATTCGACCGATAGGATCCCTTCGGACGCGCCGCCACTAGCCCCAACCGCATACGGATCGTTTCCGTGAGGGCGACGGCGGCGGCGTGGGTTTCCGTTGTGGGGACGGCGGGAGAAACGCAGCCTGCTACGTCCGCCGGGGCGGGAATCGGCTCGCCCTCGTGGCCGATCGCGGCCGTGCCGGGGAACACCAGCTTCGGATTGCCGCGCACGCCGTAGGCGGCGTTCATCCAGTGGTAGTACGGCTGCGGCAGGTTCGACGTGTTCATCCACGTCGTGCGCGTCTCGAAGGCGTCCGCGTCCGGCGCGAGGCGCACCTCCACCTGCCAGGCCGTGCGCGTGATGTACTCGTTGGCGGCGACGAAGCAGCTGACGCGCGCGTCCCGACCGTGACCTCGGCCCCCTGCGCGGCCGCGCACGCCGCCAGCCACGCGAAGGCCGCCCGCGCCGCCTTCAGCCCTGCCATGTTCCTGCTCCCATGCCGTCACCTCTTTTCGCTTTCGTCGCGGCGGGGACCGGTCCCGCGCCCGCTGCACGAGAGTATAGCACAAAACCGGTCGCGCCCGCCGAGGCGGTCGAGCGCCGCCGCCAGCCGCTCGCGCTTCGCCCGCTCCGCCGCGAGCGGCGAGGGGAAGAGGGAGGGCGCGGCCTCCGCGTCGTCCCCCTCCGTGAAGTCCGCCACGCCGAAGCCGACGAGGCGCACGCGGCGGCGCGCGCCCGCCGGCCACTCGCGGTCGAAGAGGTCGAGCGCGAGGTGGCGGAACGTCATGTCGTCGCGGGCGGGCAGTTCGAAGCGCGCCTGGCGGGTCACGGTATTGAACAGGGCGTCGCGCAGCTTGAGCTTCGCCGTGCGGGCGCGGCGCGGACGGGTCCGCACGCGCCGCCCCACGTCCGCGACGAGTTCCAGCAGCGTCGCGCGCACCGCCGCGCGGTCCGCCTCGTCCACGCCGAACGTATGCTCGCGCGACACGCTCTTCTCCGCCTCGTCCTCCCAGACGACCGCGCTCGCGTCCTCGCCGCATGCATGGGCGCGGATCGCACGGGACGCCGCCTCGCCGAGCACGCGGTCCAGGAAGCGCGGATCGGCCTCCTGCAGATCGCCGCACGTGCGGTAGCCGTACTTCGCCAGCAGTTCGTTCGTGCGCCGCCCCACGCCCCACAGGATGCGCACGGGCTGCGGGGCGAGCCAGGCGCGGATCGCGTCCGGCCCGAACGGCATCACGAAGAGACCGTCCGGCTTCGCCTCCTCGCTCCCGATCTTCGCGAGGAGGCGGTTCGGCGCGATGCCGACCGAGCAGGTGAGGCCGCAGGCCGCGCGCACCTCGGCGCGGAGGCGTTCGCCGAGCGTGCGGGCGTCGCCGAAGAGATGGACCGTGCCCGAGATGTCGAGAAACGCCTCGTCCACCGACACCCCCTCGACGAACGGCGAGTAGTGGCCGAGGATTTCGAACACCTGGGCCGACACCTCCTGGTAGGCGCGCATGCGCGGCTTCACGAAGATGCCGTGCGGACACTTCTCGTACGCCGTGCGGCTCGGCATGGCGGAACGCACCCCGAACACCCGCGCCTCGTAGCTGCACGTGGAGACGACGCCCCGCTCGTGCGGACCCGCCCCCACGATGACGGGCAGGCCGCGCCAGGCGGGGTGGTCGCGCTGTTCGACGGACGCGAAGAACGCATCCATGTCGACGTGCAGAATGGTCCGCGCCGCCATCTCCCGCGCCTTCCCCTCACGGTTGTTCCGCGTCCGCCGCCGGAACGGCCGGCGGCGGGTCGGGCGTCATCCAGTCCAGGACGCCGCAGACGACGGCGTCCGCGATCTTCTTCTGCCGCGTCGGGTTCCACGATCCCTCCTCGCCTTCGGGATGGTTGACGAAGTCGATCTCCAGCAGACAGCTCGGCACGGCGGGATTGCGGCACACGGCGAGCGACTTCAGCTGGGCCCCCACGTCGGGGACGGGCGCCATCACCTGCGCGACGTGCTTCTGGATGCAGCGCGCGAGGGCGAGGCCGTTCGAGAGCGAGGCGTAGGCCGCCGTGTAGCGGGCGACGCGCGGGTCGCGCTGCGGCGCCGTCGAGTTGTGGTGAACCGAGATGAAGGCGTCCACCCGTTCGTCGTAGGCCAGGCGCGGACGCGCCAGCAGGTCGGGAAACGAATCCCCGTCCCGCGTCATGACCACCTGGAACCCCGCCTTCTCGAGCGCGTCGCGGATCGCGCGCGCCTGCATGAGGTTCGCCTCCTTCTCGCGCCAGCCGTGCGGGGAAACCGCCCCGGGATCGCCACCGCCGTGCCCGGCGTCCACGCAGATGCGGACGGCGGCGGGCGGCTTCCCGTAGGGCGGCCGGTCGGGGAAGCCGTCGGACGGGTTCGGGGCGATGAGCCCCTTCGGCGGCACGCGCACCCCCTTCCCCTGCCGTACGGCGAAGCGCCGGGGCAGAAAGCCGAGACGGTTCTCCAGCCAGACCGCGAGCCAGTCCGTCCCCTCCACCTCCGCGCCGCGCAGCACGAACCCCTTCGGCAGGAAGAACAGGCTCTCGGAGCCCCCGATGGACGCACGCACGCGGTTCTGGAAGAGCATCCCCGTCGTCTTCCACGCCCCCGCCTCGCCCAGCAGCGGCGAATCGTCCGACTCGACGACCGGCGGCGGCTTCGGCGTCCCCTCCACCGGCTCCGCGACGACGAAGCGCCGCACGAGCCGCGTCCCGCCGCGCGAGACCGTCAGCTCGTTCGTGCCCGGCTGCACGGGCACCATCTGCACGAAGGCCCCCGTGCGGTAGACGGCCGTCGTGGCGCCGTTGACGTACAGCGTCTCGGTGCGCCCCGGATCGACCGCGCCGATCACGTAGGTCTCGGCGACGGCCGGCAGACGCTGCCGTTCCGCCGGGAACGCCACCGAGATGCGCTCGCCCCACGCCGCGAAGGCGGCGCTCGCGAGAAGGCCGAGAAGCGCACGCCTCATTTCGCGGCGGACGTCCCGAGCGCCTTGCGGACTTCGGCGATGAACTGCGCGGGCGTCACGTCGCGCCCCGGGCAGCCCGTGCGCCCGATCTCCTTTTCCCCGCCCGGCGCGAGCAGCACGAACGTGGGGAAGCCCGCCACGCCAAAGCGCGCGAGCAGCTTCTCGTTCTGCGCCCTCGTCTTCGGCATGACCTTCGACGGGTCTTCCGGGAAGTCCACCGTCACGCAGACGACGTTCGTCTTCGCCCAGTCGTCCCAGGCCTTCTCGGCGAACACCTTCCGCTCCATCAGCTTGCACCAGCCGCACCAGTCGCTGCCCGTGAAGTCGAGCATCAACGGCAGGTTCTTCTCCTTCGAGAGCTTCTTCGCCGCCTCGAAGTCGTCCGTCCACGCCCCGGCGAAAAGCGCCGCCGAGGCGAACAGGATGCATCCCAGCAGGATTTTTCTCATTTCCACGCTCCTTTCTAGAAGAGGCCAAGGAACTTCTTCCCCTTCACGGGACGGAGCGTCACGCTCCAGGTCTCCTTCTGGACGGGGAAGATGTACTTCTGCATCGGCTTCGGCCCGCAACTCGCGCCACCCAGGCCGAGCTGGCGGCAGTCCAGGTTCAGCACCACCTCCTCGCGCGCGCGGAGCGGCGTGCGGTGGCGCTTCTCGCCGTTGCGGTGGCGGGCGAACTCAAGGTCCTCCAGACCGTAGTGGAGCGCCTGCACGAACATCGGCTCCTCGCCGCTGAACTCGACGCCCGCGCCGGACGCGTCGGTGAAGCGCACCGTGCGCACGTCGCACTTGTACCCGTTGTCCTGCGGACGCACGTAGGGTTCGTACTGGTCGGTGACCGTGCTCTCCCACCAGCCGAGGAAGGACCCCGACTTGCGGTCGACGTAGTTCTCGCGCGGCCCGCGTCCGTAGTACGCCATGTTCTCCAGCGACTTGTCCAGCTTCCACGTCGTCCCCACGCGCGGCAGGGCGGGCGGCATCGCGCCGTGCGGCGTCGCGGTGTTCTTCACCGTCACCGAACCGTCCGCGCGGAAGGTCCATTCCGCCTCGTGCGCGAAGCCGGCGCTCTTCGAGCCGGTCACCTCCACGGCGGCGACCACGCGCACCACGTTCTCGTCCTGCGGGAAGACGACCCTGATCGGACGCGCGTGGTACCGCAGCTGGGTGAGGCCCGAGGCGTAGAAGCTCTGCTTGCGGTCTTCGCCCCAGGGGTTGCCGTCGCGCAGCCAGCGGTCGTTGTCCGTGAACGCGCGCTCGCAGGTGAACTGCGGCCCGGCGACGACGCCCCGCGCGGGATCGCGGAGGATCGTCTTGCCGCCCATCACGAGCGCGCTGAGCGTGCCGGACGCGCGGCAGAACACCGCCTCCAGGCCCTCGCCGCGCACGGTGACGGACTTCTCGTCCTCGACGACCGTCGGCCGCGCCCCCTCGTTTTCAGGCGGGGCGGGCGGCGCCGCCTTGCGCACGAGCCGCTGGTCGCGGGCGATGACGTATCCCTTCTTCGCCCAGATCGTATCCTCCTTGAGCGCGAAGGAGAAGTTCACGAAGTATTCGCAGCCGGGCTTGAAGACGTCCGCCGGGAAGGCGACCTGGAACGTGCCGCGCGAGAGCGGCGCGACGGACGGCACGTCGAACGCGGAGGAGGCGACGGCCTTGCCGTTCTCCAGCAGCTCCCACGAACCCGCGAACGCATGCGCGTCCGTGAAGCCGAAGCGGTTCCAGAGGCGCGCGACGCCCGTCTGGGGGTTGAAGTCCTCGACGACGAGGTTGCGGTGGACGTGGCCGACCTCGACGAGCTTCGCGGTCACGTTGCGGAAGGGATCGACGACGCCGTTCACGCAGAACGGCCCGTCGTTCGGCACCTCGTCGTAGTCTCCGCCGTAGGAGAGGAAGCGCGCGCGCGCGCCGGTCTTCGGGCACACGCGGTCCTCGTACTTCCAGATCGCCTGGTCCACCCAGTCCCAGATGCAGCCGCCCATGAGCGCGGGATAGGCGTAGACCACGTCCCAGTATTCCTTGAAGTTGCCCACGGCGTTGCCCATCGCGTGGGCGTACTCGCACATGATGTGCGGCTTGCCGGCGGTGTGCCCGCTGATCGCGAAGCCCTCGCCGCCGCCCTCGCCCTGGATGGAGGCCTTGCCCTTCTCGACGTTGCCGAGCTTGCCGCGCTTCTCCAGCCATTCGACCGACGGGTACATGGTGGAGTCGACGTCCGCGTCCGCGTTGCCGCGCTCCCAGTGGAGGAGGCGCGTCGCGTCGAGCGCGCGGACGTCCTTCAGCGCGAGGCGGAAGCCGTCGCCGTGGCCCGTCTCGTTGCCCATCGACCACATGAAGATCGCCGCGTGGTTGCGGTAGTTCAGCACGTGGTTGACGTTGCGCTCCCGGATCGTCTTGAACCATTCCTTGTGGAGGCCGAGGCCGTCCTTCCCGTAGCCGGGCTCGTGCCCCTCGATGTTCGCCTCGGCGATCACGTAGACGCCGTAGCGGTCGCAGAGGTCGTACCAGCTGTGGTGGTCCGGGTAGTGCGAGGTGCGCACGGTGTTGATGTTGAAGCGCTTGAAGAGCGTGATGTCCTTGAGCATGTCGTCCATCGTGACGGTGCGCCCGTTGTCGGGGCTGCACTCGTGGCGGTTGACGCCCTTGAACTTGATCGCCTTGCCGTTGAAGCGCACCTCGTTCTTCACGATCTCCACGTGCTTGAAGCCCACGCGGCAGGCCCGCACGTCCTCGCCGGCCTTCATGACGAGCGTGTAGAGGTAGGGGTCCTCCGCGCTCCACGCACGAGCCTTCTTCACGACGAGCACGCCGTCCTTGACGTCGCCGACCTTCTGGAAGGCGGCGTCGTAGAGGGTGGCGGAGACGGGGACGCTACCGCCCACGACCTTCGTCCTGAGCTTCAGCTTCCAGTCGATGAACGGACGGTCCGGCACCGTCTCGACGAAGAAGTCGTCGAGGCGCACCTTCGGCGTGGCGAAGAGGCACACGTCGCGGTAGATGCCCGAGAAGCGGAACATGTCCTGGTCCTCCAGGAAGCTGCCGTCGCACCAGCGGTAGACCTCCACTGCGAGCAGGTTGTCGCCATCCCGAAGGTACTGCGTCACGTTGAACTCGCTCGGCAGCTTGGAGTCCTCGGCATAGCCGACCTTCTGCCCGTTGACCCACACGTAGTAGGCGCTGTACACGCCGTCGAAGCGCAGGAAGACCTCGCGCCCCTTCCACTCCGCCGGCACGCGGAACGTACGGCGGTAGGAGGAGACGGGGTTGTAGTTGCCCTTGTCCGTGTCGCGGTCGCGGATGGTCGGATGCGCGACGTCGCGCTTGGGGTCCCAGGCGTGCGGGTAGCGCACGTTCGTGTAGCCGGGCGAGCCGAAGCCGCGCATCTCCACGCAGCTCGGCACGTCGATCGTGAACCACTGCGAATCGTCGTAGTCGGTCTTCCAGAAGTCGAGCGGGCGCAGCGCGGGGTCGCCGCACCAGCTGATCTTCCAGTCGCCGTTGAGGGAGAGGCGGTACGGCGTCGCGGGTTCGAGGTCGTCCGTCAGCGCCGCCTTCTCGTCCGCGAGCGGCATCGAGTAGGCGCGCGCGCGCTCGCGGTTGGTCGAATTGACCGCCGGGTTTTCCCAGTCGTTCGCCGCCGCAACGGAAAGCGTCGCAGCGGCCGCCAGGGCCAGAAGGCGGCCACGCCACGCCCGCCGCCGTCCTTCCCCGCCTTCGGGGCGGGCGTCAGGACTGATTCGATCTTCCATGAACTCCATTCTCAGTCTCCCTTCTCTTGTTTTCCTGACCGCAAGTGTAGCATTTATCTTCGGCGCAGTCACCCCCCCTAGCATGTGCCGTTCACGATCTGGAGAGCCGCGCGTCCATTACTTCTGGCATGAGGCCTCCCCCCCTGCCTCCGACGCGCCCAGGCGCGCCTCGTAGAAGACGGTCACCGGCACGCCCTTGCGCACGTTCATCGCGAACTTCAACTCCGCCCCCTTCGCGCCGAGAAAGGACCCGGGCGCGGGAGGGGCCCCCTCCGCCCCCTCGACGCGCACGTCGCGGAACTCGACGGGCAGGCTCCGCATGACGCATCCGAACGCGAATTCGGCGACGGCGTCGGACGCCGGCGTGAAGGCGAAGCGATAGCGGTGCCACGGGCGGCCGGGCGCGCCGTCGACGCTCGCCTCCGCACGCACCCATCTGGAATCCCCCCAGCGGAGGATCGTGCAGAGGCGGCAGTCCGTGGCGCACGTGCGCGCGGCGTCGAGCGGCGCAAGCGCAACCTTGACGTCGATCCGCGGCATGTCCTGCGGCGGGGCGCCGAGCGCGAAGGCCGGCGTGAGGTCCGGGCCGAACTTCACGGCGGGGGAGGCGCGCCGCCCGCTCGCGAAGAGGCCCATCCGCTCGAACCGGCAGGCGTCGATCCGCGCCCGGAAGGGCGAGCCCGGCGCCGCGCGCCAGTCAAAGCCGGCATAGTCCCTGAAGCCGGGATCCGTCCGCATGCGGGGGTTGTCGGCGATGACGACCGAATCGGCCATGGCCCGGGCGTGAACCGGGTGGCTGAGGTTGATCTCCGGCCCGCACGAGACGAAGAGATTGTTCGTCAGGACCAGGCCGGGGCTCATGGTCCGCTCGCGCTCCTTCCGGGCCACGAAACGGTACAGGTCCGGATAGCGGCGCAGCCAGCGCGCCTGCCGGCAGACGGCCGCCGCATGGGTGATCTCGGCCGTCAGCGCCGCCCCCCCGCCGCGCTGCCCGACGAGATAGGAGGTGGCCGCGTTGAGGACGATGTTCCCGTACCAGCGGTTCGACTGCCCGCCGCCGTTGTGAAGCCCTTGGGCGGCGTAGTCGACGATGTTGTGGCGGACCGTGACGTCGCTCGTGTGGTCGTCGAGGTAGATGCCCATCGTCATCGTCGGGTTCGGCCGCCGGCCGCTGACGTGAACGAGATTGTGCTCGATGACGCCGCCACGGCGCACCCACGAGTTCTGCCAGGAATAGATGGCGCCCGCGTCCTGGCTGACCGTCACGTCATGCAGGACGTTCCAGCCCACGTAGTGGTCGTTGCCCCGGAAGATCACGCCGGCGTGGCGCAGATGGTGGATGAGGTTGTGCTCGGCCCGGTTTCCAACGCCCCGAAGCTCGACGGCGGGGCGGTAGTTGAAGCTCGTCCGCCCGAGATGGTGCAGATGGCAGTTGACGACCGCATGGTTGGCCGGCGTCAGCGTCGCGAGGTCTCCGCCCTCCAGGCGGACGCCGCCTTCGCCGAGCTCGTAGAGGTCGCATCCCTCGACCCGGCAGTCGGCGCCGCCCTTCACCGTCACGCCCCAGGAGCCCGTTTCCCGGATCGTGGACGCGACGACCGCGACGCGCGTCGCGTCGTCGAGGCGGATCGCCGGGAGGCGGCAGCGCGTGAAGACGAGCCCGTCGAACGTGACGTCGGCCAGGCCCTCGGCCCAGACGAGTTCCCCGCCGAGGGCGACCTCGGCGGCCGCGTCCGTCGGCCAGAGCCAGAGCTGCCGGCGCGCGCGGTCGAGGACCCACTCGCCCGGCCGGTCCAGCTCCGAAAAGGCGTTGTAGACGAAGAACGGCCGCACAAGGCCCATCGCGCAGTCGAACTGGCAGGCGTATTCACGCGGATAGGCGACCTTGCCCGCCGCCGCGTCCACGACCTTCACGGGCACGTTCCGCTCGATCCAGTCCTGGCACCATTGCCCGAACGACCACAGGTCGGGCTCGCCCGCCCAGGCCGCCGCCCGCGCCGCCGGGACGCCGAACGTGTGCGCGTCGTACACCTCCTCCGTCAGAGCGTCGCGGCCGTTCGGCCAGCGGGCGCACGGGAGCCGGCCCGCCGCCGCGAAGACCGCAAGGGGGATGTCGTTCGACGGCGTGAAGAGATGGCTTCCGCGCAGGAAGGAAGGCGGCGGCCCCTCGCCCGGAAGCGTCGCGACGCGGACCTTGCCGCGCGCGGCCGACGGCAGGCGCACGAGGCGATCGGCCTCGGCCGCACCCGGCGTCCGCCAGTCGAGCCGCACGCTGCCGTTCAGGACGGCCTTGCCGCGGTTCTCGGCGCGCCAGACGACGCCCGAATCGCGGGCCGTCAGGCGAAGCGGCTGCGTCCGCCGGTAGACGCCGTCCAGCAGGGTGACGACGCCGCGCGGGCGGTCCGGCCGGCCGGCGCGCG
>URIT01000044.1 GCA_900547945.1 uncultured bacterium | reverse complement strand
CCTCCTCGGCGGCGCGGGCCTCGGCGAGGCGCGTCTTCACGGCGGCGAGCGCCGTCTCGGCGGCGGCGGCGCTCTCGCGCAGCTGCGCCTCCTCGCTCACGAGCCGTTCGCGCTTCACGATCTGCTCGCGCGCCTGTTCGTCGAGGCGGGCGATGGCGTCGCGCGTCTCGTTCGCGCGGCGGTCGCAGAGGACACTCTCGGAACGGCCCTCCTGCAGTTCCTGGCGCAGGGCGTCGATCTTCGCCGACGCCTCGCGGAACGCGGTCTCGGCCTCCTCCAGGTCGGCGCGGGCCGTTTCCAGCCCCTCCTCCAGCAGGGCCGCCTTCTGCTCCAGGCTTTCGGTCTGCATGCCGATTTCGTCGAGCTGCTGGCGCGTGGCGTTGATCTCGCGTCCGTCGCGGTCGCTCCACGCCTTGTACTCGGCGATGCGCTGCTCGTTGACGCCGATCACCTCGCGGGCGCGGGAATAGGCGCTCTCGGCCTGGGCCTGCTGCGCCTGGAGGGCGGCCAGGCGCTCTTCGAGCCGGTGCATGTCGGCGTGGATCTGCTGGCTCGCGCTCTCGGCCGCGTTGACGGCGACCGTCGCCTCCTGGATCGCCTGCTCGGTTTCGCGCTGGTGCTGCGCGTTCATTTCCAGCGCGAGGTTGAATGCCTGGATCTTGCCCTTGCTGACGTAGATGTCGAGCCCGCGCAGCTCGTCGCGCAGCTCCTTGTACTTCTCGGCCTTGCCGACCTGGCGCTGGAGCGAGCCGATCTGGCGCTTCATCTCGCGGAGGACGTCCGCCTCGCGGAGGAGGTTCTGCTCGGTCTGCTCGATCTTGCGCAGGGCCTCCTTGCGGTCGGCCTTGAACTTCGTGATGCCGGCGGCCTCCTCGAAGACGGCGCGGCGGTCCTCGGGCTTCGAGGAGAGGATCTGGTCGATCTGGCCCTGCGCCATGACGGAGTAGGAGGTGGTGCCGATGCCCGTGCCCATGAAGAGGCGCTTGATGTCCTTCAGTCCGCTGCGGGTTTTGTTGATGAAGTATTCGCCGGAGCCGTCGCGGTAGACGCGGCGGGTGACGGTGACCTCGTGGTACTCGGTGCCGAGTTCCTTCTCGCAGTCGGCGAAGGTGATCGAGACCTCCGCGAGGCCGAGGGGCTTGCGCGTGTCGGTGCCGTTGAAGACGACGTCGACGAGCTTCGAGCAGCGGATGGCGGTGGGGCGCTGCTCGCCGAGCACCCAGCGGATCGCGTCGGAGACGTTCGACTTGCCGCAGCCGTTCGGGCCGACAATGGCGATCATGCCCGGCTCGAAGGTGAGGCGGGTCTTGTCCGCAAAGGACTTGAAACCGATGATGTCCAGCTGCTTGAGGTACACGGTGCCTGAAAATCTCCTGGGGCGGCAACGCAGGGGTTCCCGCCGTTTGGGGGGATAGTCTATCAAAACCCGCGCCCACGCGCAAACGGCACATAGACCAAAGGCCAATTTCATGCTATACTTGCGTCTATGTCTGAAGAACCGAAAGAACAGGCGCGGGCCGCGCGGCGGCCGCGTCCGATCCCGCGGGCGTCCGGTCCGCAGGGGACCCGTGGCGGCTGGATCGTCCTCGCCGTCATCCTGGCCGTATTCCTGGGTTCCCGCTACCTTTCCACCAACCAGCCCCAGCCCCTTGAGCTCTCCCTGACGGAATTCCGGCAGCGGGTCGAACGCAGCGAGATCGAAAGCGTCGAGCGCGTGCGCGTGGTGGACGGCGCGCGCACCTATCTGCGGGGCAAGCTTCTCGACGCCCCCCGCACGGCGTTCCGCGTCACGCTCGTCCCCGGCGAGAACGAATCGCTCATGGACTTCCTCGCGGCGAAGAACGTGCGCTGCCCCGTGAAGGAGGAGGAGCCCCTCTTCGGCCCCTTCCTCCAGCAGCTCCTCATCTTCGGCGTCTTCGCCGCGCTCATGTGGTTCCTCATCTACCGCAAGATGATGGGCGGCGGCGCGGGCGGCATGTTCTCCTTCGGCAAGTCGCGCGCGCGGCTGATGGACGAGAACAAGGGCGCCGGCAAGGTGACGTTCAAGGACGTCGCGGGCGTCGACGAGGCCAAGGAGGACGTGGCGGAGGTCGTGGAGTTCCTGAAGGACCCGAAGAAGTTCACGAAGCTCGGCGCGCGCATCCCGCGCGGCATCCTCCTCGTGGGGCCGCCCGGCACGGGCAAGACCCTCCTCGCCAAGGCCATCGCCGGCGAGGCGAAGGTGCCCTTCTACTCGATCAGCGGCTCCGACTTCGAGGAGATGTTCGTGGGCGTGGGCGCGAGCCGCGTGCGCGACCTCTTCGAGCAGGGCAAGAAGAACGCCCCCTGCATCATCTTCATCGACGAGATCGACTCCGTCGGCCAGAAGCGCAACGCGGGCGGCATGCCCGCCCAGCGCTGCGCGGACCAGACGCTCAACGCGATGCTCGTGGAGATGGACGGCTTCGGCTCGAACGACGGCGTGATCGTGATCGCCGCCACGAACCGTCCCGACATCCTCGACCCCGCCCTCCTGCGCCCCGGCCGCTTCGACCGCCAGGTCCACGTGGACCTCCCCACGCTCAAGGGCCGCGAAGACATCCTGCGGATCCACGCCGCCAAGGTGAAGCTCGCCCCCGACGTCGACCTCCTGCGCCTCGCGCGCGGCACCTCCGGCCACTCCGGCGCCGACCTCGCGAACATCATCAACGAGGCCGCCCTGCTCGCCGCCCGCCGCAACCTGGACGCGATCCCCCAGACCATCCTTGAGGAGGCCCGCGACAAGGTCTTCTGGGGCAGCGAGCGCCGCAGCGCCGGCTTCACGCGCAAGGAGTACGAGACGACGGCCTGGCACGAGTCCGGCCACGCCCTCCTCCAGCTGCTGCTGCCGCACGCGGACCCCCTCCACAAGGTCACGATCATCCCGCGCGGCCGCGCGCTCGGCGTGACGATGACGCTCCCGGAGAAGGACGTGCTCAACCGCACGAAAGGCTACTTCCTCGACGAGCTCGCCGTGCTCGCCGGCGGCCGCATCGCCGAGGAGATGCACACGCAGGACATCTCCACCGGCGCCATGAGCGACATCGCCTACACGACGCAGATCGCCCGCGCGATGGTCTGCCGCTACGGCATGAGCGCGCGCTTCGGCTTCCAGAACTTCGTCGAGCCCAATGCGTTCGCGGTGGAGGAGGCCCCGCCCCCCTACTCGCAGAAGACCGCCGAGGCCATCGACGAGGAGGTCAAGCATCTCGTCGACGCCGCCTACGCAAAGGCGGCCGAGCTCCTGACGGCGAACCGCGACAAGCTCGAACGGCTCGCGACGACCCTTCTGGAAAAAGAGACGATGGACGGCCGCGACGTCGAGGCCCTCGTCGGCATCCGGAAGGACCACCCCGAGGACACGCCCCCCGCCCCGGAGACGCCCCCGGAAGCGGAAGAAGAAAGGCCGCACGAAGCATGACCTGGAAATGCCGCACGCATGAACTCGACCTCGCCCGCACGCGGGTGATGGGCATCGTCAACGTCACGCCCGACTCCTTTTCGGACGGCGGGCTCTACTACAAGCCGGGCGAGGCCGTCGCGCGCGCGCGCAACTGCGTGGCCGAGGGCGCGGACATCGTCGACCTCGGCGGCGAGTCGACGCGCCCCGACGCCCGTCCCCTCAACTGGCAGGTCGAGTGGAACCGCCTCGAACCCGTCATGCGCATCCTCGCGCGCGAACTGCCCCATACGCCGCTTTCGGTGGACACCTACCACCCCGAGACCGCCGAACGCGCGCTCGACCTCGGCGCGGCGATCATCAACTGCGTCTACCCCGAGCCCGTTCCTCGCATGCTCGCCCTCGCCGCCAGAACGGGCTGCGGACTCGTCGCCCCCTGCCGCAGCGAGGCGGAGCATGCGGCCCTCCTCGCCGCCGCCGCCGCCCTCGACGTCCCCTTCGACGCCGCCCAGCTCGTCCTCGACCCCGAGATCGGCTTCGGCACGACGCGCGAGGAAGACCTCGCGCTCCTTGGCTCCCTGCGCCGCCTCGCCGCCTGCGCGCCCGTCTGCGTGGGCGTCTCGCGCAAGCGCCTCATCAAGAAGCTCACGGGCGAGCGGATGGTCGGCAAGAACCTCGGCGGCTGCCTCGGCGCGGCCATCTGGTGCGCGTTCTGCGGCGCGAGCATCCTGCGTGTCCACGACGTGCGTGAGACGCGGCAGGCGCTCGACGTCACGCGCGCCCTCGCCGCCGAGACGGGCCTGCAGACCGTAACCGGAGGGAATCCGACATGACGCTCGCCTCGGTCCAGACATTCTTCTCGAGCATCAACTGGGGCGAGGTCTTCGCGACCATCGGGTCCTACGTGCCGGACGCCATCCAGATCGCCATCCTCTACTTCGTCATCTACTCCGTCCTGAAGGCCGCGCGCGGCGCGCGGTTCGGGCAGGTCCTCATGGGCGCGGGCATCCTCGTCACGGCGCTCGCCGCCTTCACCTTCCTCTTCCAGTTCGACGTCCTGCAGAAGATCCTGAGCGGCCTCCTCATCTACCTCGCGCTCTCCACCGTCGTCCTCTTCCAGCCCGAGATCCGCCGCATCCTCGAAACCGTCGGCGCCGTGCTGACCGAGGACAAGAAGCGCCGGGGGCCCACGGCCGGCGAGATCCGCCTGCCCGAGAAGCTCGCCGACATCCTCTTTCTCCTCGCGAAGCGGCGGCTCGGCGCCCTCGTCGCCATCGAGCGGGCCATCTCGCTGAAGGGCTATGAGACGACCGGCATCGCCCTCGACGCGCAGATTTCGACCGAACTCATGGTCTCCATCTTCACCCCGCCGCTCCCGCTCCACGACGGCGGCGTCATCATCCGGGGCGGCCGCCTCGCCGCCGCCCACTGCCTCTTCCCCGTCTCGGACAACCAGTTCGGCCTCTCCGCCTCCGGCATGCGCCACCGCGCGGCCGTGGGCATCAGCGAGGAGACCGACGCCCTCGCGCTCGTCGTGAGCGAGGAGCGCGGCCTCATCTCCGTCGCGCACAACGGGCGGCTGACGCGCTACCCGGACCTCTCCGCCGACACGCGCAAGGCGCTCGTGCGCTTCATCGGCAAGGTCGTCCCGCAGCAGCGCACGGTCTACGAAATGCTCTCCGACTGGCTCGACAAGCGCGGCGGACAGCGTCCCCGCATCCTCCAGAACCTGCGCCGTCCCTTCGGCGCCAAACGCGAGGGTTCCACGAAATGAACCGCCTGCTCGCCGCCCTGACGCGCAACTGGGGCCTCAAGCTCACCGCGCTCTGCCTCGCCATCGTCGTCTTCTACTGGGTGCGCGGCTCCATCCGCCGCAGCCAGCAGGGCGAAGGCGACAAGACCCCGTTCCCCACGAAAGTCCCCACCCATGAAGCAGTCCCCCTCCGATAGCGCCAGCCCCGAAGCGACAGTGCGGCGGCGCCTCATCGGGTTCTTCATGTTCCCGGTCGCGCTCTTCCCCTTCCTCGCCCTGTTTTCCTACAATTGGCGCGACATCTCCGCCCTGTGCGTGCCCCCGGCCTCGCCCACGGCGAACCTGATCGGCGCGGTCGGCGCGTGGTTCGCCTACTGCGGCTACCAGTTCATCGGCCTCGCGATCTGGTTCGTGCCGCTCCTGTGCGTGTTCGCCGGCGTCCTGCTCGTCGTCGGCCGCCCGCTCCAGCTGGGCCGCCGCACACTGGGCATCCTGCTCTTCATCCTCTCGGTGACGTGCCTGCTGCAGCTCACGGGCCACACCGCGACCGTGTCCAACCTCCTCCATGCGCTCAACATCGCCCCCAACGCGGGCGGCGCGGTGGGATACCTCGTGATGACGCGCGGCCTCGCCCGCCTCCTCTCCCCGTTCGGCTCGGGCGTGCTCATGCTCTGCCTCGCGCTCTTCTCCGTCTTCTTCACGATCGGCTTCCGCAACCTCGTCGCGCTGCTCGCGCGCATCACGGCCTGGGCCTCGGACCGCACCGACGGGGCCGACGACGCGGCGGTCGAAAAGTCCCAGGCGACGATCGACGCCGCCCGCGCCGCCCGCGAGGAAGCCAAGGCCCAGCGTCTTGCCGAGAAGCAGCGCATCGCCGAGGAAAAGGCCGCCGCCAAGGCCGCCCGGGAGGCCGCGCGCGAAGAACTGCGGCGCCAGCGCGAGGAACAACGCCACCAGAAGGAGGCCGAACAGAGGGAACGCGAGGCGGAACGCGCCCGGTTGCGCGAACAGCAGCAGGCCAACCTCGCCTCCCTCCGCTCGTCCGTCGACTGGATGCCCGCCCGTGAGGCCCCCGGCGCCGCACAGCAGCCCGCACCCGCCGCGCCGATCCGCCCCGTCCGGTCCGCCAGCCCCGCCCCCGTCGCGCCGCCCGTCCCCGTCGCGCCGCCCGTCCCCGTCGCGTCCGAGGCGCCCGAGGAGGATAAGGGCCCCTACGTCCTCCCGCCCGTCACCCTTCTCCACGAAGTGCCGCCGAAAACCGCCGGCGGGGACGACCCCGCCGCGATGGCGCAGCGCCTCATCGACACGCTCAAGGTCTTCCAGATCAACGCCCAGCTCGCCTACTACATCGCCGGGCCCGTCGTCACCCAGTACGCCCTCACGCTCGACCTCGGCACGCGCGTCGAGAAGGTCGCCAGCCTCCAGCGCAACATCCAGATGGCCCTCCAGGCCACCTCCCTGCGCATCGAGGCGCCGATCCCCGGCAAGAACGCGGTCGGCATCGAGGTGCCGAACACGAAGCCCGCCTCCGTCTGCTTCCGCGAGGTCTTCGACGGCGAACTGTGGCAGCAGAACGCCTTCGGGAAGTTCCAGGTGCCGCTGCTCCTCGGCAAGGACGCCGCCGGGGACGACCTCGTGGTGGACCTCGCGAAGCTGCCGCACCTGCTCGTCGCCGGCGCCACCGGACAGGGCAAGTCCGTGTGCCTCAACTCAATCATCAACGGCCTCCTGATGTGCCGCACGCCCGAGCAGCTCAAGCTCATCATGGTGGACCCCAAGCGCGTCGAGTTCACCGCCTACAACAGGCTGCCCCACCTGCTCGTGCCGATCATCAACGACACGAACAAGGTCGTCTTCGCCCTGCGCGCCGCCCTCATCGAGATGGACCGCCGCCTCAAGCTCTTCTCGCGCGTCGGCTGCCGCAACATCGTCGACTTCAACACGCGCAAGACCGTCACCCAGCCCGACATGTTCGGCGCCGGGGACGAGGTGGTGGGCGGCGACCCCGACACGCCGCGTACCATCCCCTACATCGTCATCGTCATCGACGAGGTGGCGGACATCATGCAGACCGCGAAGAAGGAGGTCGAGCCCGTCATCGCCCGCCTCACCGCCCTCGCCCGCGCCACCGGCATCCACCTCATCCTCGCCACCCAGCGCCCCGACGCCAACATCATCACCGGCGTCATCAAGTCCAACATCCCCGGCCGCATCGCCTTCAAGACCTCCTCCTCCATCGACGCGCGCACGATCCTCGACGCGACCGGCTCCGAACTGCTCATCGGAAAGGGCGACATGCTCTTCCGCATGGCCGACGGACGCCTCCTCCGCGCCCAAGGCTCCTACATCTCCGACGAGGAGATCAACAACATCGTCGACTTCATCGGCGAACACGCCACCGTCCAGTTCGACGAAAAGCTCACCAAGCGCCTGGAGAAGATCAAGGAGGCCGACCCCAACGAGGGCCTCGACGGCGAGGACGAGGCGGGCGAGGAGGGCGACGCCGCCCCCGCGCTGCCCGCCCCCTCCGCAAACGGCATCCCCGCCCCCGCCGGCATGACCCAGAACAAGGAGAACGACCTTTACCGCAAGGCCCTCGAAGTGGTGCGCACCACGAAGCGCGCCTCGATCTCCCACTTCCAGCGCCGCCTCGGCATCGGCTACAACCACGCCGCCCGCATCGTCGACCTCCTCGAAGAGCGCGGCGTCATCGGCACGAGCAAGGGCGCCGGCCCGCGCGAGATCCTGCTCGACGTCGACGCCCTCATCGCCGAAATGGACGGCGCCTCCGCCCCTGCGGCCGAAACGCCGCCGAACGCCCCCGAGGCCGACGCCCTTTCCGCCCCCCCGCCCGACGACGATCCTTTCGGCTTCCCGCCCGAAAGCTGATCCCCACCCCCTTCCCCCTTCGGCAACTCAACCACTCAACCACTTAACTACTTAACCACTTAACCACAGCAAGAGCCATGAGTTCACTCGGTCAAACCCTCCGCCAGGCCCGCGAAGCCAAGGGCCTCTCCCAGTCCAAGGTCGCCGCAGAGACGCGCATCCTCGTGCAGATCGTCGACGATATCGAGAACGAGGACTTCCACCGCATCGCCGCGCCGATCTACGGTCGCGGATTCGTCCGCCTTTTCGCCGAATGCGTCGGCCTCGATCCCCAGCCCCTCATCCGCGAGTTCATGGACATCTACGAGGGCCGCCGCGCCCCCACCGTCCATGTGCGCGACGTTCCCGTGGCGGCCGAGCCCGCGCCGCCGCCTGTGCCGCCCACACCGTCACCTGAACCGCCGTCCCCCGTTCCTCCCGTTCCCATCTCCGAGCCGCCGCCCCGCGTCATGCCCGTTCCACCCGCCGCGCCGCCGCCGGAGCCGATGCCCGCCCCCCTTCCCGTGGAGCCGCCGCCGGAGACCGCCCCCGCACCCGCCGTGGAGCCGCCGCCCGCCGTGCGCGGCCTCGACCTCTTCGACCAGCCCGCGCCGGCCCCTGTTCCGCCCGTGCCGGCCCCTGCGCGGACCACGCCCCCCGTCTACGAGGAATCCCCCTTCCTTCCGCCCACCTACGAGGACGACCGTCCGAGCGCATCGGACCGCTTCCGCAGCAGCCTCTCGTCCGTCTCGCACGGCGTCGTGCAGTCGATGCGCGGCATTCCCCGCAGCACCTGGCGCAAGGCCCTGCTCGCCGTGGGCGCGCTCGTGGTGCTGGCCCTGCTCGTCTTCGGCTGCGTCAAGCTCTACCAGATGACGACACCTGCCGCGTCTGATCCGTCCTGCGCGGGCGGCGTCTGCACGTTCGAGCCTCCAGCCCCGACGCCGCAGGCCGCCGCGCCGAAACAGGCCACCCCGGCGAAGACCGACGCGTCCCCCTCGAAACCGGCGGCGAAGACCGCCCCCGTCAAGCTCCGTTCCACGGGGCAGAAGATCCCCCCGCTCTACATCGATTGACATGAAGTGTGAACGCTGCCATCAGGCCGACGCCACCACCGCCGTCACCGTCAAGAAGGACGGCGCGGAAAAGGAACTCTACGTCTGCGCGGCGTGCGCGGCCGCCATCCGAAACGGCGGACGGAAGAAGAAGACGTCCGCCGATTCCTCCAAATCAACTGTCATCAAGACGTCCGGCGAGGAGCCCCCGCCCTTCGTGGAGGAACTGGTGAAGGCCACGCTCGGCTTCATGAAGGGCGTCGCCGAGGCCGAGGAGAACGAGCGGCGCGTCTGCCCCGTCTGCCACGCGAAGTGGGACAAGCTCAAGGAGGCCGGTCGGCTCGGCTGCCCCGCCTGCTGGCGCACCTTCGCACGGCAGATCCGGCGGGAATTCCTGTCCGCCGAGTTCGGCCGCGCCCACATCGGCGCGGCCCCGGCCATCGACCGTCTGCCGGACGCCAGAGCCGTGCGCGCCGTCCTCGAACGCGACCTCAAGGCCGCCATCGCCCGCGAGGACTTCCACCGGGCCGCCGCCCTCAAGCGGCAACTCGACGCCCTCGACCACGGAAAGGAGTCCGCCTCGTGAACGCACGACGCAAATCCGGCGAATCCCCCAGCTACCGCCTTTCCGACATCCTCTCCGGCGGCACGCTCCTCCTGTGGCGCAACCCCGCCGGGAAGCCCTTCGGCGACGACGACGCCTGGACGCTCTCCTCGGACTGGTCCACCACCAAGGACATTCCCGACGCCTACGCCCGCCTCGCCGCCGACGAGGCGCAGCTCGCCGCACAGCACGCCTTCGCCTGGGATACGGACTTCGGCTACCTCTCCCCCCATCCCCTGCACTGCGGCACGGCGCTCTGCGTGGACGGCGAGTTCCACCTGGAGGCCCTTCACCTCATCGGCGACCTCTCCCCCGTCCTCAACGCGCTGGAGGCCGTCCGCTTCCAGTCCTCCGGCATTCTGGAGGACGGCATCCGCCAGGCGGCGCACATCTTCCACGTGCGCAACACCGCCACGCTCGGCGTCACCGAACACGACCTGCTCGCCCGCGCCCGCCGCCTCTTCGACGACCTCGCCCGGCAGGAGTACAACGCCCGCAAGGCCCTCGTCGAGGACACCCCGCGCATCCTCGCGGACGCCCTCTCCCGCGCCCTCGCCATCCTCCGCAGCGCCCGCCTCATCGCCCCCGGCGAACTGCTCGACCTGCTTTCGCCCATCCGGCTTGCCGCCTCGATGGGCTTCCTCGACGGCATCACGCGCGCCGAAACGCTCAAGCTCATGCGCGAGCAGATCGACACGCCCGAACTTCCCCCTCCCCGTTCCGCCGAAGACGACCGCGTGCGCGACGCCCGCGATGCCCGCCTCGCCGACCGCATCAACGCCCGCTTCGCCACCGTCCACTTCAATTCGTTGGCAAAAAAATGGCTGAACTGACACCGGAATTGGTTAAGTGATTAAGTAGTTAAGTAGTTAAGTAGTTAAGTTAAGCCTCATGGTTTGACGCACGACTTAACGCGAAGCGACTTAACTACTTAACTACTTAAAGCGAAGCAACTTAATTTTACAAAAGCGAAGCGACTTAATTTAACATGAGCATCGACTACACGCCCAATGCCGAACGCGCCCTTGAGGGTGCCGTTGCCGCGGCCTGCCACTTCAACCACCCCTATGTCGGGACCGAGCACATCCTCTGCTCGATCCTCGCCATTCCCACCTGCGAGGCGTGCCGCCGTTTCGAACGGCTCGACCTCGACCCCGACCAGCTCCGCCTCCAGCTCGAAACGATGATCGGGCGCGGCGAGGCCGTGCGCGTCGTGGGCGACATCCCCTTCACTGCCCGGACGAAGAAGATCCTGGAACTCGCCAAGATCGAGGCCACGCACCTTTCCAGCGAACTTGTCGGCACCGAACACATGGTGCTCGCCATGCTGCGCGAGGGCGAGTCCGTCGGCGCGCAGATCCTCTATGGACACGACCTCACGCCCGAGAAATTCATCGCCGCCGGCTCCGGCGCGCCAAACGCCGACGAGGAGGCCGCCCCGTCGGACGATGAGGACGGCGAGGCCGGACCGGGCGACGACGTGCCCGAGAATCCCCTCGCGGCGGGCCAGAAGGGCAAGAAGGGCAAGAACAAGACGCCCGCCCTCGACACGTTCGGGCGCGACCTCACCGCCCTCGCGCGCAAGGGCGAGCTCGATCCCGTCATCGGACGCAAGACCGAACTCCAGCGCATCGTCCAGGTCCTCTGCCGCCGCACGAAGAACAACGCCGTCCTCATCGGCGAGGCCGGCGTCGGCAAGACCGCCGTCGTCGAGGGCCTTGCCCAGGCCATCGCCGTCGGCGACGTCCCCGAGCGCATGCGCGACCGCCGCGTCATCTCCCTCGACATGGCCCGCGTCGTCGCCGGCACGCAGTACCGCGGCCAGTTCGAGGAACGCCTCAAGCAGCTCATCGAGGAGACGAAGCGCGTGAAGAACGTGATCCTCTTCCTCGACGAGATCCACACCCTCGTCGGCGCCGGCGGCGCCGAGGGCGCGATGGATGCCGCCAACATCCTGAAGCCCACCCTCGCGCGCGGCGAGCTGCAGGTCGTGGGCGCGACGACGCTCAAGGAATACCACAAGTCCATCGAGAAGGACGCCGCGCTCGAACGCCGGTTCCAGTCCATCCTCGTCAACGAGCCCTCCGTCGACGACACCGTCGCCATCCTCGCCGGCATCGCGCCGCGCTACGAGGAACACCACAACGTCACGTTCTCCCCCGAGGCCCTGCGCGCCGCCGTCACCCTCACGAACCGCTATCTGCCCGCGCGCCTCCTCCCGGACAAGGCCATCGACGCCCTCGACGAGACCGGCTCGCGCGTGCGCCTCAAGACGGCGGTGCGTCCGCCGGACTTCAAGGCGGACGAGGCGGCCATCGCCGACTGCCACGCGAAGAAGGACGCCGCCGTGCAGGCAAGTGCCTTCGAGGAGGCCGCCCGCTGGCGCGACGCCGAGCTCGCGGCCCGCGCCGCCCTGGAGGAGAAGATCAAGGCCTGGCGCGCCGAGCACGCCGAGAAGACGGTGGACGTGACGGCGGACGACATCGCCGCCACCGTCGCCTCGATCTCCGGCGTCCCCGTCGAGCGCATGACCGAGTCGACCGCCGGCAAGCTCCTCAACATCGAGAAGGAGCTGAACGCCTCCGTCGTCGGCCAGGCCGCCGCCATCGAGTCCATCGCCCGTGCCCTGCGCCGCTCCCGCGCGAACCTCGGCGATCCGAAGCGCCCCATCGGCTCGTTCCTCTTCCTCGGCCCCACCGGCGTCGGCAAGACCCTCCTCGCGAAGATGCTCGCGGAGAAGGTCTACGGCGACCCGAAGGCGCTCATCGCCCTCGACATGACGGAGTTCTCCTCCGCCTTCACGAGTTCGCGCCTCGTCGGCGCGCCTCCCGGCTACGTCGGCTACGACGAAGGCGGCCAGCTCACCGAGCGCGTCCGGCGCCGCCCCTACTCGGTCGTCCTCTTCGACGAGTTCGAGAAGGCCTCCCCGGACGTCATGAACATGATGCTGCAGCTGCTGGACGACGGCCGCCTCACCGACGGACAGGGCCGCCAGGTCGACTTCCGCAACACGATCGTGATCGCCACCGCAAACCTCGGCTTCGACTTCGCCCGCGAGGGCAAGTCCTTCGGCTTCTCCCAGGAGACGGCCAACTCCTCCTACGAGGCCCTGCGCGACAAGCTCCTCGACGAGGCGAAGCGTACCTTCCGCCCCGAACTCCTCAACCGTTTCGACGAGACCGTCGTCTTCAAGAAGCTCGACCGCGACGACGTCGCCCGCATCCTCGACCTCGAACTCGCCAAGCTCCGCGCCCGCCTCTCCGAGCGGGACATGACGCTCGAACTCGACAAGAAGGCCGTGGACTTCCTCTGCACCAAGGGCGCGGACGACGCGCTGGGCGCCCGCCCGCTCCGCCGCGCCGTGCAGCACTGGGTGGAGGATCCCCTTGCCGACCTGCTGCTGCGCGAGTCCTTCGGACCGGGCCGCATCAGGGCCACCGTCGAGAAGGACGGCTCCGCCCTCGTCTTCAGGCAGACGAAGAAGGAGCGGTGAGCCACGTGGACTGACGTCCCGTGGCCGGCGGACACGGGACGGTTCTCAGGGCCGGGAACGCCAGACGCCGCCGCTGCGCGTTTCGTAGAGCGCTTCGCCGACGCGGCGGGCGGCGCGGGTGAGTTCGGGGTAGGGCCGGTCGCACACGTCCACGAATCCGATCTGGTACGCCTCGCCGTCCCCGCGCCCGATGAGCGGCTGGTCGCGGTACTGGAACCAGTGGCAACCGACGATGAGCGGATGCCGCAGACAGCCCTCGACGAACCGCGCGTAGCTACGCCCGCGTTCGGCCTGGTCGCAGACGGGAACGAGCCCCGGCTTGAACATTCCCCGGTCCAGGCAGCCGAAGTGAAATTCGCCGACGAGGATCGGACGCGCCGCGACGTCGCGGGCGAACATCTTCTCCGAGAGGTTGTAGACCGTGTTCGCGTAGGCATTGACCGTGATGACGTCGCAGGACCGCGCCGCCGCGTCCCAGAGTACCCCCGCCTGGCGGAAGCCGACGAAGCGGCTCCCGAGGTAGAGCTTCCCCGGCGCCGCCCGCGCCAGCTCCTCCCGACAAACGCGGAAGTAGCGTTCAAGCGCCGGACGCGCCCGCGCCTCGCCCACCTCGGGAATCCACTTCTGGAACGCCAGCTCGTTGTCGACGAAGAACCCGATGCACATCGGGTCCGTCGCCGCATGCCGCAGTGCCGCGTCCGCCTGGAACCGCGCGCGGAGGGCGGCGCGCATGTTCGCCTCGAAGCCGGGGTCCTCCAGGTCGTAGATGTTGAACTTCGGATGGCGCTTCACGCCCTTTGCGCGCTCCAGGACGCTCGCGACATACGGCTTGCGCGAAAGCAGCATGAGCTCCGGCGCGCTCCAGTTGCCGAGGGTGTTGAGGCCCCAGGCGTCGAAGCGCCGCAGGACGAGGTCATAGTAGTCCGGGGCGAAATCCGCCTTTCCGAACTTCTTCTCAAGGTTCCAGATGGTGAACTTCATCTGTCCATCGGCGGGTACGGGCCCTTCGTACCAGTCGGGATGGAGCGCGCCGTTGGGGATGTCCGTCATGATGCGCGTCACGTCGAGCCCAACCGAGAAGAAGAGGTGTCCCTCGGGCGTGACGAGCCACCACCGGCCGTCTATCCGCTCCACGCGGAAGTGTCCCGTCGCCGCGAGCGCGGGGCCCTTCGCCCAGCCGCCGAAGCGGTCCCAGGCATCCGGCGCGGGACGCAGGCGCGTCCGCTCCGCTTCGAGGTCGTTCCGCAGCTCCGCGTCCGACGTGATCTTGAAGCGCCAGCCGACATGGGAAAACTGCCCGTAGCGGTCGATGAAGGGAAGGTACTTTTCGGGCGGGACGAAGCGCGCGGCGTCCGGTTCGCCCTCCACGCGCAGGTTCGAGAGGCGCAGGTCGGCGAGGTCCGCCCGCTCGTCCTCGAACGGCCACTGCATCTTGAAGGCGATTTCGGTGACGTGCGCCGTGTCGAGGACGGCGGGTCCTCGCGCGGTCGCCGGGGCGCCGTAGACACCGGGGTGGACGAGCAGGAGGCGCATCGTCCCCTTCTCGCCGGGGTTGAGCCCGATGCCCGTGTTGGCGCTGCGCTTCCGCTTCAGGATCGCCGTCGCGTGGTCGCCCGAATCCCCGCCCGCATCGGCGGCGGAGACGTGGAGCGTGAGGCGCGCCGGACGGGCGGTTGAAAGGTTCTCCACATCGACGGCAAGCCATCTAGCCCCCGAGAGGTCGAGCGGCGGATCGGCCCGGAGGCGGATCCCGCAGTCCCATTCGGCGCTCGGCAGTTCAAGCCGCACCCGGTTCGGTCCCTCGTGCGTGACGCGCGCCGTGTGGACGGCCGTGAAGTCCGAAAGCGACAGCGCCGACGCGGCGGCGGACGACCAGGCGAACGAAAGGAAGAAAATCCGTTTCAGCGTGTTCATGTGCACCTCTCTGCTTTCCAGTGGAACACGCATTATACACCATTCCGCGCGGTCAGCGGATCGAGATGATGAAGCCGGCCTTCAACTGGCACTCGTAGCAGCCGATGTCGATGGCCTTGCCGAAGACGCGGGGACGGCCCGCCAGGTCGACCGACGGTCGCAACGTGAGGCTCGACGTCCCCCTGTTGCACGCCACCGAACCAGGCTTGAGCGTGTAGTCGCCTGCCGCAGGATTCCTGAAAAGCGACTTCCAGCCGGAGACCACCAGATTGTCCGTGCTCTTCGTCGCGGAGCCGCCAATCTGCGCATCGTCCGTGATGTTGTTCCGATATTGGTAGTTGCTGCCGTCGCTGACGTCAAGCCTCACGGACGTACATGTGCCGCCCGCCTTTTTCGTCTCGACGTTGCCGACGATGAGGTTGTTGCGCAGCATGCAGTGCCAGGACGTGCAGAAAATGCCCGCCGAATCGTCGGGGAGCGAACCCACGACCGTATTGCCGACAACCGTACAGTTCTCGACCGTCGTGTTGTCGTTTGCACCGCCGAAGCGGATGCCCGCCGTTCCGGCTTTCGTGGCGTCCGACGGAAGATAGCGGTTGCCCGTGACCAGCAGATTGGAGAGACGTGCCCCCTTCGTGCCGTATTCGAGGAAGATTGCACCGCCCGCATAGTCCTTGTCGTTCGACGTTCCCTCCGTCACGTTGTTCGAGATGACACAATGCGTGAGAACCGCATTCGAACCGCCGATCACGACGGCACCGCCGGCCGCGTTGCCGTTTTCGGCCCGCGCGAGGCCGCCTCGGATCACACAGTTCGAAACCGTCGCACCGTTCGCGATACGTAGGTTTCCGCCCCAGTGGTTACGCACGCAGCCGCCCTCGATTGTCACGTTCGCAAGGTACGCCCCCGCGTTGTTCAGCTCGATCGTGCGGTGGTAGTAGGTGTCCGGCGTCACCGTCGTGTTGCGGAGAATGACGCTTTCGGGTGTCGGACCCTGGCCGATGATCGTCAGCGCCTTCGTGACCGACGTCTGGTCCGCCGCCGCGTAGACGCCCGGCTCCAATAGGATCGTGTAGCCGTCCTGAACGCCGTTGATCGCCTCCCTGAGAGAAGCGAAGCCCGTTTCGGGCGTGTCGTACGGGAACGCCGCCGCCGTGTTGCCGACCGTCGCGTAGACCGTCGAGGAGGCGATGCGCACATAGCCCTCGTAGGTCATGGTCGCCGATTCCGTCGCGGCGGCGCGGTTGTGGACCGTGATGATCACCGTGTAGATGCCCGGTTTCGCATAGACGTGCGTCGCCGTCCCCGCCGTCACCGTCTCGGGTTCGGAACCGTCGCCGAAGTCGTAGGTGTAGGCGATGTCGTCGGGCGAGGTGACGTTCGCGGAGGAATGGGTGAAGGTCGCGGTTGCAGGGGCATAGGCGCGGTCAAGCGCCAGGCCGTCGATGCGTACGCTGATGTCCGGTTTCTGGAACTCGTAGCAGCCGATGTCGATGACGCCGCTCATGCGGGGATTACCGTCGAGGTCGCGCGCCGAGGCCGCCGCGCCGCGCGGGTCGATGCCGCCTGCGTCCACGAGGGCGGAACCCTGCACGGGGTGCCAGTCGCCGTTCGCGGGATCGGCGAAGTCCCCGTCCGAAATCTCCACGAGGGTCGGAAACTTGTCCTTGGAAAGAACCCCGGTCGCCATCGCGCAGTTGCGGAACTTTGCAGCGGCGTCCGTTGGCTGGTTGCCGTGCCAATCACGTGTCACGTTGCCGTAGACGATGCAGTTGACGAACGTCTGGTTCGCGCTCCAGGACCACACGCCATAGCTGACGTTCGTGACAATCGTCGTATTGTAGACCTGGGCGCCGGCCGACTGAAGAAGGAGGCCTCCACACGCCGACCCCTCCACAAGGCAGTTGTCGATCTGGGCGGAGGCGTTGTCGACATGGACGCTGCCGCGCTCGTAGTAGAACGTACCATCGTCCTTCCGGGTCGTCGTTCCGCCGACGACATGGCAGCGGAGCAGGCGGGCCGCACCGTTCAGGCAGACGTTCACGCCCTTCGGACCGTTCGATTCCGCGCTCGTCGACTTGATCGCGCCATTTGAAATCACGCAGTCCGCGACGACGCCCGCCGTCATGTAGAGGTTGCCGCCGTTGCCCGTGGTCGTGCCGTTGCGGACGACGCAGTTCGTCAGCACGCCGCCCGTCATCTCGACGACGCCGCCCCGGTCGGCATGGAAGTCGGGTTCGCCTTCGAGCGTCATGTTCTCGACCCAGGCGTTCGCCGCCATCCGCAGCGTGCGGTGCGCGCCGTGCGACTTCAGGACGACCTTGTCGCGCGTCGCGCCCGCGCCGACCATCTTCACGCAGAGGTTCGGCCCCCATTTCGCGTTGTTGTCGTCATAGATCCCGAGCGTCGTTTCATAGGTGCCGGGGAGGACGTGGATGACATCGCCCACCGTCCGCGCCGTGAGGACGGCCTTGTCGATGGTCGCGAACGGCGCCTCCGCCGCCCCGGTGTTGGCGTCGTCCCCCTGCGGGGCGACGTAGTAATCCGCCGCCAGGCCCGTGCCGGCAAGCGCCACAAGGCCCGTGAAACACACAATGCGAAATGAATGGGACATTCTACGACTCCTTAAAGCGAATTGTTCATTTGCTGGAATTATAGCACAGGACACACCGCGAAAAAGAACCTAAACCGTACACAAAATAAAACTAAAACCGCATACCAAGAGGAAAATACGATTCCCAAGGAGCGGCCGAGGATTTTTCCGCATCGTAATCTCATTTCCCGTTCATTTTGCTTGAACGGGTCTGACGAACTTCTGCTATACTTCCCGCATGGACACGATTCTCTTCATCACCGATCTGCATGCGGGTTCGCGCCTCGCCGAACTGGACGGCATCCGCGAAGTCGCCAAGGCGCAGGGCTGGCATGTGGAGGAAATCGAGCTCCAGCGCCTGCAGCAGCCGTTCGCGAAGGTCCTGGACTACTGGCGACCCGTCGGCTGCATCGCCGAAGGTTCCTCGAACCTCCTTCCCGAGGCGTCCTCCCTGGCCGGCCTCCCCGTCGTCTACCTCGACCCGGGCGAGGCCCTGTGGACCGATCCGGCGACGTTTGCGGTGATGAACGACGATGCCGCCCTCGCCGAAGCCGCGCACCGCGAGCTCGCCAAGGGGGACTGTCCCCACTTCGCGTTCATCGGCTGGGGTCCGCGCGTCTTCTGGAGCCGCCGCCGCAGGACGCGCTTCACGAACGTCCTCGCCGCCACGGGCCGCACCTGCCACGTGCTGGAGGATCCCTGGACGCTCGGCAACAAGAACGACTTCCTCCAGCGGCTCAACCCCTGGCTCGCCGCGCTCCCCAAGCCCTGCGGTGTCTTCGCCGCCAACGACCAGTTCGCCTCCGCCGTCCTCGACGCCTGCCGCAGCCTCGACCTCGCCGTTCCCCGGGACCTCACCGTCGTTGGCGTCGACGACGATCCCGCCTTCTGCGACAACCAATCCCCCTCGCTCTCCAGCGTGCGCCCGGATTTCCGCCGTGCCGGGCGCCTCAGCGCCGAACTGCTCGCCGCCCGCCTGGCGGATCCCGCCCTCCCGCCGCGCAAGGTCACCTACGCCCCCGTGGGCGTGACCTCCCGCCTTTCCACGCGCCGCCTCACCCTCTTCGGCCGCCCCCTCGTCGCCGCCCTCGACCTCATCCGCCGCTCCGCCTGCGACGGCCTGAAGGCGGCGGACGTGGTGGCCGTCCTCGGCGTCAGCGAACGCCTCGCCGAAACCCGCTTCAAGGCCGCCACGGGCCACCGCATCACGGACGAAATCACCGCCGTGCGCCTCGATCGCGTGCTGGAACACCTCCGCAACCCCAACCAAGCCATCGAACCGATCGCCCATCTCTGCGGCTGGCGGTCCGCCGTCTACCTCAAACGGCTCTTCAAGCGGCGCTTCGGCATGACGATGCGCGCCTGGCGCGCACAGGAACTCTCCCATCCATGAAAAGCCTCCTCTCCCTCCAACTCCTCGCCCTGCCGCTCACCTGCGCCCAGCTCGCCTTTTCGTTGAACACCTTCGTCACGAACTGGTTTCTCGCCCGCGCCTCGGCGGAGGCCTTCCATGCCGCGCTCCCCGGCTCGATGCTGGCCGTCGCCGTCTCCGCCCTCGCCATCTCGACCCTCGGCTACTCCGGCACGATCCTCGCGCGCCGCCACGGCCACGGCGACGACGTCGGCGCGTGCGCGACCTTCCACGCGGCGCTCCTGCTCACGCTCTGCACCCTGCCCTACTTCGTCCTCGCGGCCCCCGTCGGCCACTTCGTCCTGGGGCTCTTCAACGCCAAGCCCGACGTCCTCGCCGCCGAGGTCGCCTACTACGACATCCTCCTCGCGAACGGCTTCTTCACCGTCCTCGCCGCCGTGCTGGGCGGTTCCTTCACCGGGCAGGGCCGCACGCACCTCGTGGGCGCCGTCACGGTCTGCGGCTTCGCCGCCAACATGCTCCTCGCGCCGCTTTTCATCGGCGGGCACCTCGGCCTCCCCGTCCACGGCATCGTCGGCGCCGGTTGGGCCGCCACGCTCGCGCACATCCTCCCCTGCCTCATCCTCGGCGCGGTCCGCGCACGCCATCCCATCGCACGCGGCCCCGTGCGCGTGACGCGGCACGACGCCCTGGAAATCCTGCGCCTCGGCCTCCCGAACGGCGTCCGCTCGCTTGTGGACATCGGCGGCTTCTTCGCCTTCACGGCGGTGCTGGCCGAATGCCCCTCCGCCGCCGTCGCCGCCAGCACGGCCGCCTTTGCCGTCAACGGCGTCTATCAGGCCTTTCCGCAGGGCCTCGCCCAGGCGCTGGAGGTGAAGGTCGCCCGCACGGCGAACCGCCTTCTCCCCACCGCCTTCATCCTCACGGCCCTCTATGCGGGCGTCTTCGGGCTCGTCCTCCTCCTCGGCGGGCAGACGCTCCTGGCGGGCTTCCGTCCCGCCGGCGACGACGCCTTCCTCCGTCTCTTCGGCGAGACCGCCCGCCCGCTCATCCTCATCCTCGGCGTCAAGGCGTTCTTCGAGTCCGCCGTGCAGATCCTCCAGGCCGACCTGCGCGGCCGCCACCGCACGCTCACCGTCTTCCGTATCCAGTTCGGCTCTTCGCTCCTCTTCTGGGTCCCGCTCTTCCTGACCGTCCGCGCCCTCCACCCCACCATCCCCGCCCTCTGGCTGACGATGGTCGCCTGTTCCGCCCTCTCGACGTTCCTCCTCGCCCGCCAGACGGCCTGATTATAGCCCCCCGCCTCCGGCCGGTTAACACGGAGCACGGGGGAGACTCGGAGACACGGAAACCAGTTTCGTCGGACACGGAATGGAGTTCGCGCCGAGGCGGCGCGGGTACATCGCGTGCCGGGCCCGGTGTGTGGCGTTCGGGCCCGGTACGTGGCGTTGTGAGGGAACTGATCTGGCACCCACGTATCGGAACGACACGGAGGCTCGGTGGCTGGACAATCAGCGGATGAGCAGATAGAGGCCCGGGGCGGTGATGACGAAGGCCGTCCCCCGGCGCGTGACCTTGCGCGCCCCCGCGCCATCTCCCGCGAGCGACCACGTCGGCGTGCCCGAGACGGACGCCGCCGTGAGGAGCGTCACGTCGCCGGAGGGGAACGACGGCGCGTAAACCGAGACCGCGCCGCCAAAGGACAGCGAGGCCGCGTCGAAGAGGCGGAACGTCCCCGCGTCGGCAACGTCCGTCCGCGCGAGCGCCGCGCCGTCCTGAAGCGTCACGTCGCCGAGCGCAAGCGGCGCGCCGTCGCACGCGAGCGTCGCACCCGCCGCGACCTCCCAGGCCGCCGCCGTCCCCGGGCCGGCCGTCCCGCCGCCCGTCAGACACGCGGGCGGCGTCGCCGGGCCCGCGCCCAGCCCCAGCCACTTCTTGCGCAGATAGGCCGCGATCTCCGCCACCTGGTCGCGCGCAGGCGAACGGTCGAAGACGATCAGCTCGCCGATGCGCCCGCGCCACATCCGGTTCCTGGCGCTCCCCTGCCCGTACCACTGCGGCACGCCGCCTTCGCGGCAGCGCCCGCCGAGCTGGACGAGATCGTAGAGGAGCGGCGTGTTCGATCCGTCGGCCGAACGGACGTCGTTCATCAGCGTGCCGTCCGGCAGGGCGTAGTCGGCCCCGAACAGCCCCATGTTCAGCTCCTCCCAGTGCCCGAAGACGTAGGGCGCGCCGTCGGCGCACCGATACGGCGAATCCCATCCATGCCCCGCGCCACCGGCGTTGTAGAGCTTGTAGGTCTCGCCCAGTTCCTCCCAATGGTAGCCGTTGCCGTCGTCGAACGTCGCCCGGGACGTGTCGTAGAGCGCAAACGGGCACCCCCAGTAGCCTTTCCCCTCCGTCGCCTCGAAGCCGTCGCGCACGCAGACGGCGAAGAGGCAGGCGGCGCGGCGGTTCGTCGTGGCGGGCGCGGCGTCGACGAGGGCGAGCGCGGCGTCGCCGTCGAAGGCAAGGGCGGCCCTTTCGCCGAGCGTCCCCTGCCTCGGCGTCGGGCAGGGGGAGGGCGCATCCGCCGCCTGATGCGGGTTCTGCGCGAAGAATCCGCCCTTCGAGCCCTTGTTGGCAACGCGCACGATGCGCCCCTCGGCATCGGCGACGACCGTCGCCGCGTCGTCGGCGTCGAGCCAGATGGCCGCCACGCTCGCCGCGCCGCGCGCCGCGTTCCTCGCGCTCGCGATCCTCAGCACCCTCGTCCTCCCGTGCACGGGCACCGCCGTGCTCTGGACGTCCTTCTTCCGCAACGCCGTGTACCGCTCGTCCGTCTGGCGCGGCTGCCTCGTCGCCACCGTCGCGCTCCGCGTCGTCTCGG
>URIT01000043.1 GCA_900547945.1 uncultured bacterium | reverse complement strand
GGCGGGCGGCGTCCCCGTCTCGGGCGCGCGGAAGACGACGAAGCGCGACGCGCAGGGGCCGAACGTGATCGGCAGGGTCGTCACGCCGTCCTTCACGGCGTACGTCGCGACGGGCGCGATACGCCCCGTCTCCGGGTCCCACAACTCGGGCCGGCGCCCCGCGATGCGGAACGAGCAGACGACGCGGCGCGGCCCCGTCTCCGGCGAGGCGACGAACCAGTAGTCCGCCCCCGCCGCGCGGCGGTGGATCCAGTTCACCTTCCCGCCCTCGGCGGCGAAGTCGGGCGTGCGCGCCTTCATGAAGGCGACGGCCTCCTCGAACGGCACGACCGTCGCGCCCGCCGCGCGCAGGCGCGCGAGGTGGCGCACGCCGTCCGGCGGCAGCGCGAAGGCCTTCTCCGGCAGGATCAGGAACGCATAGCCCTGCCCGCTCGGCAGCACGAGCCGTCCGTCCCGCACGGTCATCTCGGCGAGCGAGGTGCCCGAGACGAAGTCGTAGGTGAAGCCCGGCGCGACGGGCACGGGCATCCGGTGCGGGTTGTGCCCCCAGTTGATGTAGAGGTAGCCCGCCGGACAGTACCACGCCGCGTCGCACACGAACGTCCCCTCCTGCAGCATCCACTGGCAGCGCTGCTGGTAGAGGTGCCACCCCTTCGCAAGCTCCCACCACGTCTGCGTACGGTCGTAGTGGACGCCGAACGGCCCCATCGTCATGCCCGGCAGCCGCGCCGGCACCGTCCACGGCTGGTGCGCGAAGCGGTGGTAGATGATGCGGTTGAGCCCTTCCGCGTAGACCCAGTCGCACTTCGCCTTCATGCTCCACGGGGTGTTCTGCCAGCGCCCCTCGCGCGCGTTCGTGGTGAAGGACTCCGCCGCGACAATGCGCCGCCCTTTCGCGTGGGCGATGGACGCGGCCTGGCGCACCCAGTGCGGGCTGTCGAGCTTCGCCCAGAACTCGGCCGTCGGGATGTCCGCATGCTCGCCGTAGAGGAGGTCGTCGGACGGGATCTCGCCGTAGGGTTCGATCGCGAGGCGCAGCCCCGAGGCGTGGGCGAGGCGGCGCATCTCCCCCGCGTAGTTCTCCGCGAAAAGCTCCGTCACCGTGAGGCGGAAGTCGCGGTAGAAGCGCTCCGTCGCGGCGACGGAATCGACGACGCGCCCCGCGAGGGCGGGCAGCCACGGCAGGATCGCGTAGCCGTTGCGCTTCTCGAACGCCGCCTCGAAGCCCTGCGTCCAGTTCTGCGTGCCGACCTCGTAGCTGTCGTTCAGCACGGTCCTGAGCGACCCCTTCGGCCCCGCGAGTTCCGGGCCGAGCGCCTGGACGGTCTTCCCCACGTAGTTCGCCCAGTGGAGGCGCAGCGCCTCCTTCGAGAGCTTGTCGCATTCAAGCCCCTTGCCCATGCGCGAGCCCGTGCCGTTCTGGCGGTTCAGGGCCTTGTAGCCGACGCGCAGGACCGTCCACGCCCCGGCGGGCGCGTCCCAGACGAGCCGTCCGTCCTTCATGCGGGACGTGAGGTCGACGACCGCCGCGCGGCGGATGACGGCCCCTTCCGGCGCGACGCGCGCGTCGGGGACGTCGTACTTGCGCCCGGGGTTCGAGAAGCACTTGAACGTCCAGTCCTTCAGCTCGAACGCCTCGGCCGGCGTGGGGAAGGCGACGACGGCGATGTCGCGGTAGAAGCCCACCTCGTCCTTCGGCTGCGGCAGCGCGCCCGCGAACCGCGCGCCGCCCGCGACGGGCGTCGCCGTGAAGCAGACCGTCTTCATCGCGTGCTCGGGCGTGTTCCACGGCCCGCCGGAGTTTGCCCAGCCACTGCAGTTCGCCATGCCGAGCTCCAGGCCAAGGCGCTTCGCCTCCTGCGCGGCGAAGCGCACCGTCTCGTACCATTCCGGCGTATTGAAGACGAGCGGCCCCTCCGGGACGCCCCAGCGGATGCCGAGCCCCGCGTCGAAGAGGATCGCGCCGCCGATGCCCACGCGGACCATCGCCTCCAGGTCGGCGGTGATGCCCGCGCGCGTCACGTTCCCGGCCATCCAGTGCCACCACACCTGCGGCTTCGCCTCGGCGGGCGGGTTCCTGAACCCAGCCTCCAGATCCGCCCCCCAGCCGAACAGGGCGCCTGCGGCCGCCGCCAGGCAGCACGCCCGCACTCCAAAACCACGCATCCTCTTCATTCGCCGCAACCTCGTTCCTTATATCGGGGTGAAACCGAACATGCCGTCCCGCCACCGGCCTGACAGCGCACCGAGTATAGCATAATTCCCGATATGTTGGTATAATGACGCGCCCATGAAACAACTACTCGCAAAGGTACACGAACGGCTCGGTGACCTGTGGTGGTATTCGCTGATGATCTTCATCGCCTGCCGGTCGGGCGACGTCATCCAGGCGTTCATCGGCCTCTGGCTCGTGCCGAAGTACGTCGGGCCGGAGGAGCTGGGGGCCGTCCTGCCGCTCCAGCAGCTGACGTCGTTCCTGACCGTGCCGCTCGCCGTCCTCGCGACCGTCTTCGCGAAGTACGTCAACACCTACGCGACGCGCGGTGAGTACGGCAAGGTCAAGGGCTTCATCCGCGACGTCTTCGCCGCGACGGCCGTCCTCTTCGCCCTCTGCATCGGCGGGGCCTACCTCATCATCCCCCATTTCTACGTGCGCCTCAACGTCGCCTCGGGCATGCTGACGGTCCTGATCCTGGCGGCTGGCTTTGCGGGAAACGTCTCCAACCTCTTCGCAAGCGCCCTGCAGGGGCTCAAGATGTTCCGCACGATTACGGTGCAGAGTCTCATTTCCGCCCCGATCCGACTGGCCACGCTTCTTGTCGCGATGCCCATCCGCGCGCTTTCCGGCTACATCCTCGGCCAGACGACGCCCCCGGCGGCCTGTTCGGTCCTCGCCTTCTGCTCGCTCCGCCGTCGTCTCGACGCCCACCCGCCCGACACGGCCTGGCGCCGTGACCTGCCTGAGATCCTGCGCTACCTCTGGCCGGTGGCGGTCTACATGGGGCTCAACCTGCTCTTTACGACCGTCACCACGACCATCTACCGGCAACGCCTGCCCGAGATCGAATCTGCGGCCTACTACATCCTTACGCGCTTCGCCGAAATTGCCGGATACCTCGGCGGCACCGTGGTCGCCGTCCTGGTTCCGCTGGCCTCTGAAGCGCACGAAAACGGAAGGCGGAACCCTCACATTCTCGTCCATGGCGTGCTTTCTTCCGTCTGCAGCGGCGTTCTGCTGGCACTCGCATTCGCCTTGACGGCGAAACCCGTCTTCGCGTTGACAGACGCCTGGCGCCCCTATCTGGACTACGCGAACCTCCTTCCCCTTCAGACGCTCTACACGGGAATTGTCGTCGGCTGTGGCATCGTCGTCTCCTATGAAATGGCCTGTCGTCGTTTTGGGATCGCCGCCTTTTCCCTTGTTCTAAACTTCTTCTGGACAATCTTCCTCGTTTCGTTCACCGGTGCCGACTTCTTCATCGGCATTCTGCCCGAATCGACCGTTGCCGCCATGAAGAGCCTCCAGGTCGCGACATTGGCGAACATGACCAAGCTGACGTTGGCCTTCTCCGTCGCTCAGCTGGCACTGACGACCCTGTACATCACCTGGCGCAGTCGCACAACGCACGCTCCGAAGCTCGCGCTTCGGGCACAGGGTAGGCGCGCGGGCGAGGCGCGAGATTGACCGCCGCGCGCGCCCAATCATCGACCTCGGCGAACGTCACGCCGCGATAGGCGATTGAGGCTGCGCCCTGTTCTGTGCCGGGGGCGCCCTGTTCTGTGCCGGGGGCGCCCTGTTCTGTGCCGGGGGCGCAAGCCCCCGGTCCCCGTCCCCCCTCCGCGAGCGCCTGGGCGAGGCGGTTCAGGGCCAGCGCGTCGCGGCGCGTCATCGGCTTCTCGCCCGGCACGTGCGGCCACGCCGCCGGCGCGAGCATCAAGAGCCGCCCGGCGGCGCAGGCGTCGAAATGCCGCCCGCCCGGCTTTTCGAGCGGCGCAAAGCCCTTGTTGCGCAAGACGACGAGCGGCAGGCCCTCGGCAAAGGCCCGGCGCGCGATTTCGCGCTCGCCCTCGCTCACGCACGGCGAGAGCAGCACCGCGCCCTGCCGCGCCCGCGCGAGCAGCGCTTCGGCTTTCGCCGTGAACGCCGCGCTTTCCTGTGCGACCAGCGGCTCGCCCGCCGCGTCGCGCGCGATCTTGAGCCCACCACCCGCCTTCGGCTCGCGGCGATAGGCGAAGTCGCGCCGCGAGACCTGAACCTGAACGAGCGGGCGGTCGAGCAGAAAACGGTTGCCGAGGGCCGCAAACGCGCCGACGACGCCCAGCGACGGCAGGGGGCGGCGCAGCGCGGCGACGGCGCGAAAGAGATCGGGGAAGAGCCGCTTGACCGCGAGCCGGCGCGGGTTATCGCGCAGGTAGTTGAACATCGCGTCGAGCTGCCCGGCGCGAAAGAGAATCGAATCTTGGAAGCCCGCCGCCCAGAGGCGGGGAGCCCCCGAAGCTCGCGCTTCGGGCACCGAACAAGCCCGCCCACCGCCCGCCGCCCAGGCGCCGTTCAGCTCGCGCTTCGCCGAGGGCGCCTTGTCCTGTGCCGAGAGCGCAAGCTCTCGGTAAATCTTCTCACACCCCGTCTTGAACCCACCGATCGCGTTGCCGAGCGGCTTTGCCATCGGCCGCGTCACCTCAAGAATCGCGTGCAGGTGATCGGGCATCAGCTGGCAGAAAAGCGGCTTGATTTCGGGCGTGAAGTCGCCCAGCCGCTTCCAGTGCGCGAGAATCGCCGCGCCCAGTTCGCTCGGCTCGACGCGCGCCGTCACCGCCTCGGGCGGCGCCTTCGGATCGTCGATCACGAGCCGCCCCAGCAGGGGCCGCGCGCGGTCGGCCTGGACGAGCGTCACCTGGTAGATCGCCCGCTGGCGGTAGTCCCAGCCGTCGCACCGCCGCGTCATGCGGTGAACCGTCTCGCGGCGCGCCTCAGGCATGGCTTGGCGTTCCCTTTTGCGCCCACCCCGGGCGCTTGATCAAAAAACGCAGGCCATCGACGATAAACCAGAACGTCGAAGCGAAAAACGCGCGTGGCGGCCTCATGGTGTCGTAGTGGCGGTCCACGACCTCAAGCACGCCCTCTTCCGTCACCAAGCGGTTGTAGGTATGGTGCGGTAAAGGCTGCGGCCAGTCAATCACCGCCGCAAGAAGCTCTGGCCGCCCCTCGGCATAGCTGCCGCTGTCAAGTCGCAAAACCGGGACGCGAAACAGCCGCCGCCCATATCCGCCCTCGCAATCCTGTGCGATGCGAAAGAGCCCACCGTCTTCGCGTAGGAATGCACCACCGTTTCGCCGCAAGGCGAGCGAAGGTGAAACCGCCTCGCTCTGCGGATGCTTCGTCCATGGCCCCATCAACGACTCGGCCATCCACAGTTCCGGCCGTTGCGGCGCCTCTGCCGGGGTGACGACCAAATAAAAGTCGTTCCCCTCGCGCACAAGGGAGGCATCAACATAGTTGCAGTCTCCGACGATCAAGTCCCCGCGCTTGACCCAACCTCGCGGGAAATCCATGCTCTCGTAAAGCGAGACCGCGCCCGATTGCCCCGACTCGGGAATCATGTACGTCCGACCGTCCACCTCAAAAATCTGCGGGTAAGACAAATGCCACGGTTCTTCCAAGACGATTCCAATGTCTTGCCATGCGCCGTCAGCCTGCTTCAGGCAAGCGATCACGCCCTTGTTGCGCCCCCGGCATCCCCGATTTCGATACAGCCCCTCAAAAAACAGCCACGTACTCCCATTCTTCCTGAAAAGGAAGGGATCGGCCACAAATTCCGGATCTAGCGAATCGGATGGCAGAACCACACGCCGTTCTGGACCTCGGTTCATGCGAACATATGCGTGATAATGCGGCAGAACGAACCTCTCCCGGGCAGCCATGCATAGTGTCGTCTTGAGGGCCTTGAACATTGGCAGAACCTTCAATGACGACCGAATCGCCCCATCAGCCACCAAATGGCCCGTTTCACGCAGTATGGCACATACGCACGAATGCCAAAGCTCGTATCGCGTCGAGCATGGACGGGGAATCGTTCCATTTCATTGAATGAACGGCACGACCAACGTGGATCATTCTGGAAACAGGCGGGGGCCAAGGGAGCATAGATGCCGTATTCGCACGTCGAGAGCGTCCGAATCCCATATTCCTTGCAAAGAAGCGTAAAGACGGCCTGGTCATGCCGGTGTTCGCGAAATTCAGGAAGATTTGGGCTTTTGGAGGGCGAGTCGTCCAGAAGTTCGAAATGCTCTTCGACAAGTGCAAGATAACGCCGGTAGAACCCCTCGCTTCGCGGCGATTTCTTGACGAGGAAGACACCGCCCGAATACTGGCCGGAATCGATAATGGCACGGTTGCCGCGCACGCCAAAAAAGTCGAGGACATCGCCTTTCGTCCACATGCCCACGGAGTTGAAATGGTGAAGAGGGTCGAAGTTCTCCGTCCCCAGGAAGGAGCGCCCCTGAAAGGCGACAATATCCGACTCGTCGGCCATCGACAGATAGTCCCTCAGACGCGGCAGGCCCTTGGGATTCAGATGGCATCCGGCATCCGCATACAGCAAAATCTCACCGTCCGCCATCTTTCGCAAGGCCTGTAAGACAACCTGTGGACGCCAACACCAATAACCGAAGCCACGCGATCCCTTGACGAGATGCGGCTTCATCTTCGCGCGGAACTCCGCATCAAGGTCCTTTTCGGTGAAAGCGAGAATGCGATCTGGCGCAAAGCCCATCGCCAGGGCCTGCCTTCTGATTCGTCGCAGCGGACGACGCATGCGCGAATCCGCAAACGTCACGAACCAGGCCCGACACATAGAGGTATTACGGTTGAGATAGACCTTGTAGGGGGTTTCGGGGTCGAACAGAATCTGATCCTGATGCCATCGGCCCCTCGCCTGAACCGGCGGGAGCTTCAAGTAGTCCCCGTAGATCCTCGACAATACATCATGGTACTTGGCCGGAGCCGGCACGTGAAGATGCTCAAACTTAAGGTAGACGAGATCCGCGATTTCGTCCTTCAGCTGCCAATACCTTGAAAACACGTCCCGGTCATGGGTCAAGTTCGCCACGCGGTCCGTCGAAGCCGTCAAGCAGGAAAGGATCCTGTTGTGAAACCTCACCAGCCGATCATGGCCGACCGCCCGCCACAACGGCCTAAAGGCGTGAATCAGGGACCTGACAGGGCCGGTGCGGGGACGCCGCTCCCCCGACACCGCCTTCAGCATCTCCCAGACCAACGCCTTCAACTTGCTTTGCACATAGACGGCAAGGCGGTTGTGGGAATACCCATCCTGAACGTAGATGTCAAGATAGATGCCGTTGTTGTAGTCGGGGTCATCCTCACCGACGATGGCTCCCGTTGTCAGGCTGTTGCGCAGACGCGCGTACGGGCAGAAGAATCTCCGGTCCGAGAATCCAGTCTGGAGGAAATATGGCTCCGGGAACGCATCCTTCGGAAGCGCCAGCAGACGATTGAAGTTCTCACGGTCCATGCAGACGTCCGAATCATCATCCCAGGGGATGAAGCCCCCATGCCGCACCGCGCCCAGCAACGTCCCCGCAAAGACGGACGCCCGGATGCCATGCGCCCGGCAAACTTCGAGAAAGATGCTCATCAAGTCGAGATGGACGGCCCAGATCTTCTTCAGCTTGACCGGGACCTCATACCCACACCGGGTCTCCGCTTCCAGAAACCCCTTCGGCAGGTCGATGCGGATCGGCAACCCGTACTTCATTCCTTCTCCTCCCGCAGGCTGTTCTTCAATTCCGTGCTGGACACGTCAGGTGTACGCGGAAGATAGACCACGCGGCAAATGTCGGAAAGATCGTCGAACTTCCCCTTCCAATCGTCTCCCATGACGAAGATGTCGATGTCGTTGTCGATGATGTCCCTTCGCTTCTGTTCCCAGCACGTTTCGGGCAACACCCGGTCAACGCACCTCAAAGCCGCGACGATCTCCATTCGGTGGACGTCGGGGATCGTGCAGACCTTCCCCTTCTCCTTCCTGTTGAACAGGTCGCTCGACACCACGACCGTCAAGGTCCCCCCCGGCCCTGCAAGTCGCTTCGCGCGTTCGAGCAGCCGAAGATGCCCGATATGAAAAAGGTCGAATGTCCCATAAGTAATCACATTGGCCATGACACACCTCAAAGGGATGCAAGACACGATTCGATTTCCGCGACAGGGGCCTCAAGCCTCCCCTGCGGTGTCCGCGTCAGCAAAAGGCTTTTGTAGTCAAACCCCAGCTGCAGGGCAATCTGGGAAAAGCAGGCATTGAACCAATCGGGGTTTAGGATCTCGACAACCCGAAGCCCCGGCTGCCCGCAGACGATGTTCGAGAGACCCGCTCCATGCACGCCCATGACAACAGACGCTTCCGCAACGGCCTGCATCTGTTCGCCGAATGCCATGCGCTCGAAATAGCACACGTCGAACCCGTATCGTTCGGCCAGGCGTTCGACTTCGTCTTCGTTTTGGATGGCGCGGTTCCGTTCAAGCCGCCGCGAGACGTAGATCCTCCGGGTCCGCTTTCGAGGAAGGGGCGATAGGCGCGGGAGGATCGCCGCGCGCAGGACGGCAAACCAATTGTGCCTTTGGAATCTCATTTTGCCAACCTCACCCGAATGAGATGGAGGAAATTGTGGACGCGGGCCGGGACAAGCCGTTCAAACGCCTGAATCAGACGTCCCTGCACGGTCCGGGCCAGCCGCGCCCAGCGCACGGCCCGCCTGTAGGCCGGCGTCTCCTGAAAGATCAGATGCCGGTAGCGGTCCCGGTTCTGGAGCAGATAGGCGGGGTAGGATGCGTCCATCGGCACGGCAAAACAGTTCATCTTCAGCGCCGGCCCCTGGCCCTTCTCCAGCAAGACCTGCAGCCGTCCGACGGTCAGGGCGGGATCGTCCGGGTCGAAGCCGTGATGGGGGGCCACCGCCCTCATCTTCACGAGCAGGGCGGCGGCCCCGCCCAGGCAGGTGAAGTGCCAGCCGGCGTGCGGAAGCCGGCGCTCCCCGCCGCGCGACTTGGGGAACGCCCTCCGGCGAATCTTCGACACGGTCGTCCCCGCGTTGACGGATTGAGGCAGAAATTCGTTGTAGAACGTCTCCTCGCCGTCGAAGCCCGTCAGTAGGTTCCGGTAGGCCAGCATCTTCGTGCCGCACATGGTGCGGCAGCGGACGTCTTCCCAGTTGAGGTAGAACCCGAACGACCGCATGTTGAAGCTCCAGACACCCGGCTTCCTCGCATACTCCGCCACAAGCTCGGGTCGCGGGATCTCGTCAAGGTCCGAAACGAGGACGACATCATCCGGGGCGGCACCGGAAAGGCCCTTCAGGATCTCGTTGCGCTGATGGCATTCCCGCTCCCATGGACCGTAGCCCTCCGGGAAGCGGTCGAACGAAACGTAGACGATCCGATCCGCGAACGCCGCGAACCGTGCGGCGTTCTCCCGGAAATAAAGGGGCTTCCGCTTCCCAGTGTGCGTCTCGCCCGCCTCCACAAGCACAAACCGGTCCACGACATCGCGAAGGACATTCAGACGGATCTCCAGGAGGTCTAGTTCGTTGAAAAAGGTAAAGCAGTCGTAGATCATAAGACTCCTAGCGCGAGCGGATTTTCCCCATCACGCCACTCGCAACCTTGAACAGCCGCGAATCGCGCAGCCTCTGGTCCAAGAGCCGCACGGGCTTCAGGTGACGCCGCATGACGGCCTGGCGGCCGTAGGGGCACAGCCGCGCGGCTTTTTCAAGCGGCTGGTCGAAGATGTTGGCGAGGAAGGTCTCAAGCCGGCGCACGTAGACGTCGGGCGACTCGTCGACGAGGCAGCGCGCCGTCACCATCCGCAGGTACGCCTCGTCGTCCCGGTCGAGACGGACAATCTCGTCGACCGCCCGCAGGATGTCGATCTCGTCGCGCACGCGCACCATGCTTTCCGGGGCGAAGTCCCTGCCCACGTTCGGATTGCCGTAGTAGATCGGCACCGTCTGCGCGACATAGGCCTCCATGATCTTTTCGGTCGTATAGCCGGGGCAGGAACTGTTCTCAAAGGCGATGTTGAACTTGTAGCCGCGGCAGAACGCGATCTTGTCGGCGACCGCCCCCCCGACGTTGTTCCTGTACCGTCCGCCCGACGCGACGGGCTTGTACTTTGAAAGCGCCTCGAAGAACTTCCGCCGCATCGGGTCGCCGAATTCGGCATTGGAGACCACGAAACTGCAGAACTTGCGCTTCAGCAAACGTGCGTCAGGTTCCGTCCGGCGTCTGACGATATCTTGGAAGCAGGGATAGAAGGCAAACCACGGCATCCGCAGGTAACGGTCGCCGAAGGAGAGTTCGCTTCCGGCGACCGCGTAGTCGTAGAGATTGAAGTCGGGAACGGTGTTCTCCCCGTCGAGGAGGATCTTGATGCAGTCGTACCGAACATGGCGGAAGTCAAGCCCCCCGTCGATGACGTAATCCGGGGTCTCGCACTCGACGACGCGGTACCGTTCCGAGAGGAACCTGAAATACGCCTGCTCGTGCGGCTTGTGGTAGGGTGCAAATCCCGAAAACTTGATCCGTATCGTCTTCTTCATCTTCAACGGCTCGCCGTTCTTTTTACCCTCATCGCCTTCTCGACGGCAAGAAACCGGGTCATCACCCAGTAGTGGTGGAACATCTCGCGGAACGTCCGCGTCGGGCGACCGGGAAGCCACTCGTCCAGATGGCGGTAATGCAGCTCAACAAGATGCCAGATCGATTCCCCTGGCAGGCAGTTCATGACGCCATAATAGCGGATCGGCGCATCGCCCCAACGATGCTTCCAGATGCCGCCCGCACGGTCCACGGCGGCGAAATACGACTGCCAGGCCGCCCCGCGGAACCACGCCAGGTCGCAGATCTCAAAATTCGTGTAGAAGATCCTGTAGGGCGGCGGCGGCTTGCAGAAGCCGACGTGTGCATGCGCTTCAAAGTGCCGCGCGATCACCGCCCCCAGCCCCGTGCAGGCCTGGGGGCGGTCTTTGAGAACCGCTCGATAGGCATAGCGGAAACGCCGCTCGCGCATACGCGCAAAGGCATCGAACGTCAAAGGCGACAAGATGAACGAGTCGTCGTCAAGGCGCATGTAGTAGTCGTAGCCCGCCAATTCGGGACGCCGGAAGATGTCGTTCGCGAAGAAATGGCACATGTGGCGATAACCGCGCTGTGCCGGCGGCAGATCCGCCATTTCAGGCGGAATCGCCGAGAAATCGACGAGGGCCGTCTTCACCGGGATGCCCGACGTCCGCCCAGCCAGCTGTTCCGCCTTCAGATTGTCCTCATGGAAGATGAGGACATCCGCCGGCGACCACGGGAGAAAATTCCTTTTCAGAAGCGCGAGGCTGCGTTCGAGCGCGACCAGGCTCGCCTCATGCCCTCGGACAAGATAGACGACCACGTTCCTCATTGTCAAAAGCCCCCCTCCGCGCCGTCGTCCGTCCGGCACGTGCCGCGCACCGCACGCACGAGATTGCGCGGGCTCCTGACGAACGCCGCGCAGACGAAGGCGGGCAACATCACGAGCCGCCCCCACCAGCCCCAGTTGCGCGCGAAAGAATAGAGAATGTTGCGGAAGTACTGCGCCCAGATGGCGTCGCGGTCGAACCGCGCCGACGTCGCGCCGCAGAGATGGTCGATGGGCGGCGTCGGCACGAACCACGTCTCCCATCCGCAGTTCGCCGCGCGCCGGCAGAAGTCCGTCTCCTCGAAGAAGCTCCCGAAGTGGTCGTAGAAGAGGAACCCCGTGTCGGCCACGACCTCGCGGCGGAAAAGCATCATCGCCCCCTTTGCCGCCGTGACGCGGCGCGGCTTCAGAGCCGTCGTCGCCGTCGGCTCGCCACGGTGGAGGTGGCGCTGGATGCCGAACGGCGTCATGACCACGCCACAGTCGTCCAGACCGTCGTCCAGGGCCGGCACGTTCATCGTCCCCTGCACGATACCGACCTTCGGATACCGCTCCAGGAAATCAATCAGCGGCGAGAAGGAGTCCTCATGCACCACCGTGTCGTTGTTGAGAAGCAGCACGAAATCGCGTGTACACGCCTTCAGCCCGACGTTGTTGCCTCCCGCAAAGCCGAGGTTCCGCACTGTCGGCACGTAACGTGCGTGCGCGTAGGCCGACACAAGCGCGCGCGTCGAGGCCTGGTCCGCATTGTCCACCACGACGACCTCGGGCCGCGAACCATAGACACGCGCCAGGGACGAAAGGCACACCCGCAGGAGGTCATCGCCCTTCCACGTAACGATGAGGATGGAAAGCCTTTCAATCCGTTCGCCCATGTCCACCCCGCGCGAACGCCCCCCACCGCCCCTCACATCGCCTCCCCGGCGGTCTGCTCAAGTCGATGGAGCGCCGCGCCCCTGAACTGGAAGCGGCGAAGCGTATCGACGAAGAGCGACTTTCCCATGCGACGGGGACGCACGAAGAAGTCAAAGCCACCGCGCTCCTCCATCTTGCGGATGTAGGACGTCCTGTCGACAGAGCAATTGCCTTTCTCACGGATTCGCCTGAAATCCATGACGCCGTATGGAACTTTCGGATGCGCCGCCATGCCGCCTATTCTACCATCTTCCCCCCGTTCGGGCAAACGCAGAGGACCGATTGAGTCGCCGCTTCGCGGCTTTAAGTAGTTAAATTGCCGCTGCGCGGCTTTAAATGCCTCCCGGACGTTCCGTCTACACGACCAGAGATTATTCATTGTATCTGCTAAAAACACAACTTAAAGCCGCGAAGCGGCGATTTAAACACTTAAAGGCCGAAGGCCGATTTAACTCTCACAGGCCGATTTAACGCTCAGTTGTTGTCGACCCACCAGCCCGGAGGAACCTGGTGGTTGAGCGTGCCCGTGTCGAGCGGATCCGACACCTTCATGTCGTGCCCCACCAGACGCAGAGCCGCGCCAAAGGCGTCGTAGGCGTTCGGCACGGGCGGCGCGCCCGCGCCCCAGGCCGCCGCCGCGCCGGACCGGTACATCCGCGTCCAATCCTCCCCGCGCAGATGGTGCCAGGTTGTCTGCAGGTAGCCGAAGCCCCCGATCCTGGCCAGCAGGTCGGCCATCGGGCGCATGGCGTTGTAATTCATCCAGGGACAGCCCACGACGGGAAAGCCCTTGTCCTTGAAGTAGACCGTCGTCGGCCAGTCCCGCCGCACCTCCTTCATGTTGCCGTAGGAGTACTGCCAGTCGCAGACGATCACGTTCTTCGGCAGCGTGTCGGCCAGCGTCGCCGTCGTCGCCGTCCCGCACGCCACGAAGCCCTTCCAGCGCGGATCGTCCCGCTTCAGGAGCATGTCGTGCCAGATCATCGCGCGGGCGCCGCGCGCCTCGACGAACTGCGCGAGGTCCCCGATATGCCGGCAGACCAGCTCGCCGTACGGCACGCGGCGGCAGTCCGGGCAGCCGGGCGGATCCGCCTCGTCGCACCCGAGGTGGAAGAACGGCGGGTTTCCGAAGTCCTCGTGCAGCTCCACGATGAGTTCGCGCAGGATCCGCTGCGTTTCGGGGTTCGTGAGGCACCAGTTCCAGCCGCCCGGCTCGAACAGCGGTTCGTACTCCGGCTGCAGGTCGAGAATCGCATGCTTCTTCGTGCAGCTGCGCGCGGACGACGCATGCCCGAAGGCGTTGAGCTGCGGCACGAGCGTGATGCCCAGGTCGCGCCCGAGCGCCACGAGGCGCCGCACCTCCGCCTTCGTCATCTTAGCCCCCGGCCACCCCCACCACGGATGTTTCTCGCTGCGGTACATCCCCCACGGCTCCAGAACGGCGTAGTTGAACTTCAACAGGGCCGCGAGGCGGATGGCGCGCTCGATCTGCTCCGTGCGCACTTCGGGGAACCAGCAGAGGTGGATGGCCCGGAACGCCAGGTGGGGACTGTCGGAAATTGAACACGCCGGAACAAGCCGCCCTTCCGTCCGGAACGTCCCCCGCTTCGCGATCACGAGCTGCCGGAGCGTGTAGACGGCCCAGCGGACGCCGACCAGCGTCCGCGCGGCCAGTTTCACGCCGTCCTTCCCCGCCGAGACGGCGTAGGCTTCGTCGCCGGCGCGCAGCTGCAGCCCCGCCGTTCCCGAAACGACGCGCGGTGCCTGTGCGCCATACCATTGGACGAAGTGGTCGGCGACCCAGCGGACCGCATCCTGTCCGGGTCCTTCCACCACCACCGTGGTCGCGGCGTCAAACGGAACCGGCGCGTCCATGTCGGCGGAAAACGCCACGGGCACCGGCAGCGGGTAGACCTCGTTCGTCACGGGATTGACCCCGTTCCCCGCGCAGACGGCGAGGGCAAGCGAAACGACCAGGAAAAACGCATGTCTTCTCATGCACGGATTCTACCACATTCCGCGTCCCGCGCGCAAGCCGCCCATCGGCGGATATGGTAGAATACGCGGGAACAGCCATGAACGACATCGAACTCCTCTCCCCCGCCGGGTCCTTCGAAACCGCCCTCGCCGCCTTCGCCGCCGGCGCAGACGCCGTCTATCTCGGCCTCGACGCCTTTTCCGCGCGCGCCGACGCCGTCAACTTCACGGACGCGCAGCTGCGCGACCTGCTCGCCGCCGCGCACCGGGAGGGTTCGGGTAGAAAAGTCTACGTCACGTTCAACACGCTTCTCGACGACGCCCAGCTGCCGGAGGCCGCCCGGAAGCTCGCCCTGCTCGACGAACTGCGCCCGGACGGCCTCATCGTGCAGGATCTCGGCGTGGCGCGTCTCGTGCGCCGCCACTTCCCCCACCTCGAACTCCACGCCTCCACGCAGCTCGTCGCCCACAACCTCGAAGGCGTGCTCGCGCTGCGGGAACTCGGCTTCACGCGCGTCGTCCTCGCCCGCGAACTCTCCATCGAGGACATCCGCTCCATCACGCGCCGCTGCGGCTGCGAGATCGAGGTGTTCGTCCACGGCGCGCTCTGCTACTCGCTTTCCGGCCTCTGCCTCTTCTCCGCCCTGGAGAAGAACCGTTCGGGGAACCGCGGCCGCTGCGCCTACTGCTGCCGCCTCGCCTACACGGACGCGGCGGGTACGCGGTCGCTCCCCTTCTCCATGCGCGATCTGCGCCTCGACGACCACCTCGAACAGCTCCGCGACGCGGGCGTCGCCTCCCTCAAGATCGAGGGCCGCATGAAGTCCCCCCTCTACGTCTCGACCGTCACCGCCCACTACCGCGAGCTGCTGGACGGCCTCCCGCCCGCCACGACGCGCGCCGACCTCGAAACGGTCTTCTCCCGCCGCACGACGGCACTCTACGCGGACGGCTACCCGAAGTCAAACCTCCTGCCGGAATCGTCCGCCACCGCCCTCGACCCCACCTCGCTCGGACACCTCGGCACGCCCGTCGGCACCGTCAAGCGCCTCACGAAGGACCGCGAAGGCCGCACGTGGCTGCGTTTCCACACCGCCCGCGCCCTCGAGCGCCACGACGGCCTCCAGTTCGCCTCGGAGGGCGGCAAGCCCGTCGGCTTCGGCATCTCGGACCTGCGCGTGGCCCTGTCCCGTTCCACCGTCTTCTCGGTTCCCGCCGGCAGCGACGTCGAGGTTCTCGTGCCCGAAACCATCGCCCCCCACGCGCTCGTGCCGGGGGCGACCGTCTACTGCTCCGCCTCGAACGAAGTCAAGCGCCGCTTCCCTATTCCCTCGTTCCGTCCTTCGTCCGTCACCCCCGGCACGCCCGTCAACCTCACGGTCACGCTCGCGCCGACCGGCATCACGGCGGCTGCGGTTTCGGCGGACGGCCTCTCCGCCGACGCAACGTTGTCCCTCGATGCGCCCACGGCCTCGCACCACCCGGAGCGCACGGAAGAGGCCGTACGGAAGGCGTTCGCGCGCCTGGGCGGCACCGCCTGGGCGCTCGGTTCCCTCACGCTCGACGACCCCGACCGCCTCTTCGTGCCCGCCTCCGCGCTCAACGACCTGCGCCGCCTCCTCGTCGAACACCTCGATGCCGCCCGCGACGCGGCACGGGCGCGCACCCTCTCGGATGTCGAAGCCGACATCGCCGCAGCGCGTCCCGCCTCCACCGAAGACGCCCCCGTGCCCGCGCGCGTCCTCAAGCTGCGGCTCGACCAGCCCCTCCCCGACGACGTCTGCTCCTACGACGAACTCGTCGTCGCGATCGGGCACGCCTCCGGACGGGATGTCGAACGCACGCTCACGCACAGGGCGGAGACGCTGCGCGCCCGCGCCGAGGCGACGGGCGACCCCGCCCCGCACATCCGCCTCGCCCTTCCCGTCTTCACGCCCGAACGCGCCTTCAACGCGCTCCGTTCAACCGTCAAGCACATGGTCAAGGCCGGCATCACGTCCTGGGAGGCGGCGGACCTCGCCGGACTCCGCCTCCTCGCCCAGCAGGGCCTGGCGGACCTCACGGCGGACTGGTCGCTCTACGCATTCAACCGCCCGGCCCTCGCCCAGTTCGCCGAACTGGGCCTCGTGCGCTGCGTGGCCTCGCCCGAAAACGCATCCGAAAACCTGCACCTGCTCGCCGCCGAAACGACCTCCGCGCCGCCGCACGCCGAATTCCTGATTCGGCAGAACACGCCGCTCTTCCTCTCCCTCACACGCCCCGCGACGCCCGATCCCGCCCACCTCACGGGCCTGCGGGGCGACACGTTCACGAGCTTCCCGCTCGACGGCCTCTGGATCACGACGCGCACGGAGGCACGCCGCTTCCGCGTTCCCGGGAACGCCGCCACCACGCGCGTCGACCTCAGCTGGGACCCGGAAAACGCCTTTTCCGTGGATCCTTTCGGATCTCACTTTCCTTCCGCCGCGCGCGCGAAGAACCGGGCGTCGCGGTATTCCGCGTCGACGTCCGGGTAGACGGCGTCGAAGACAACGCGGCCGCCCTTCGCGCAGAGGGCGCGCAGCGCGGCCTCGAGGTCGCCGCGCCGCGCGTCGGCCAGCCGCCCGTGGCACCCGAAGAAGGCGTCGGGGACGACCTTCTCGTCTTCGGCGACGCCGAGGAACCAGCACGCGCCGTCCCGCGCCTCCACGGCCCGGACGACGTCCTTCTCGCGGAACATGACGGCGGAGAGGCTGTGCGCCCCCTTCAGGTTCGGCTCGTTGACGGCGGCCAGGTCCTGCGGCAGGGCCTCCAGGTTCCAGACGTTGTCGCGCAGACGCACGACAATCCCCTTCTCGTCGGCCGCCCGTGCGAACGCGCCGAGGTTGCGGAGGTACGAGGCCCGCGCCGCCGCCCGCTCGCCCATGTCCGCGAGGCTGTGGCCGGCGACGACGACCTCGCGCACGCCGAGGATTGCGCACTTGCCGAGGAACTTCGCGAACGCCTTCTGCGACCGCGCGCGCTCCTCCGCGATGTGGTCCGTCCAGCGGTACCCAGGGTAGACGTCGGTCGCGTCCGCAAAGTCGACGAGGACGTCAAGCCCCTGCAGGCGGATCCAGTTGCGCTCCGCCTCCAGCGCCTCGTCATCGCGCGTGAAGACGTAGCGCCAATTGACCATGACCGAGTCGAAGTGCCGGAAGAACGTCGGGCGGCGCAGCAACTGCTCCTTGATCGGCTCGTTCGACCGCAGGTAGAGCGTGCGCAGCTTCGGGTTCGGCGGCGGCGCGGCCTCCGCCAGCACCCGCAGGTTCGTCTCCTCGACGCGCACGCGGAGCATCCGGACGGCGCCCGCCGCGACGGTCTCCGGCGTGTCCGCGCCGAGGACGAGGTTCGTGGCCGTCTCGGGCGCGAAGCCGCGCGCCGCGCGCTCGCGGCACGAGGTCGGCAGCTCCTCGACCGAGAGGATCTTCCCGACGTGCGACGTGAGGCGCAGGGGCTGCTCCGTCCACGTGTTGTTGGCGATGCAGAGCGTGTAGTCGCCCTTCGCGCGCCGGCAGGCCACGAGCGAGAGGCCGTTCGCCCGGAAGTCGGGCGACACCGTGAAGAGCGCCGCGTCGCGGAACGCCGCGTCGAGCGCGCGCCGCGCCGCGTCCGTCAGCGGATACGGGCTGACGTAAGGCGTCTCGACGGGGTAGCGGGCCTGCCGCACGCGGGGCTGCTCGGCGACGCCCCAGTCGGAGGCGATGACCGTGACCGTGCCGCCGTTCGCCGCCGCCGGAAGCCCCGCCGGGAAGAGCGCGCGGCGGTTGCCCTCCGTCAGCACGAGCCGCCCGCCCCCGGCGACATAGGCGGCGAGCGCGTCGCGGAACTCCTCCGTCGGCTGGATCGCGCCGGCGAGGACGAGGAGCGCGTACTGCTTCAGCACCCAGAGCGGGGCGTCCGACAGGAGGCAGTCGGCGATGTCGCCATACGGCGTCGGCGCATTGAAGCCGCGCTCGTCGCGGAAGAAGCCCGAATCCTGATAGCCGGGATAGAGCAGGTCCAGGACGCCGTCGGTGAAGTAGTCGCTCCGCTCGAACGGGATCGCCCCCCAGCAGACGTGCGACCAGCCGCTGTAGAGGTGGCGCGGGAAGCACCAGCCGCGCGCGCTGTCGATCACGAGCCCGACGGGAACGGCCATCACGCCGGGATCGCCGTGGCGGTCGATCCAGTCGACCGCCTCCTGCTGGATCGCGCCGACCGGCGAAAGCGCGCCCGTGCCCGCAAAGCCGCCGTGAAAGAAAGACCCCTCGAAGCCGCACGCAAGGCCGTTGTAGAAGAGCTGCGTGTAGAGGAGCTTCTTCAGGAGCGCGAGCGAGGCGCCCTTCTCCGGGCCGGAGTCGGCCCCCGGCGTCTCCTTCTCGGGATAGCACTTCCAGCCCCAGCGGTTGAAGACCGAGACGTTCCCGAACCACGGCACGCCGTACTGCTTGCCCGCGCCGCGGATGAAGGCGTAGTAGACCTGGCCATTCGGAAGGGCCTGGGCCGTCTCGGCGCCGAGCATCGTGTAGCAGTTCGCGCGCAGGAAGTAGTGCCCGTAGTTGAGCGAGACGAGCGCGGCCATCTTGTTGCCGAGCGTCTTGTCCACATGCTCGAAGTAGCGCTGGAAGCGGAGGAGGTGCGCGAAGCGGCCGGGCGCGGGCCGGGGGCTTCCCGACCAGCGTCCGTCCTGTTCGCCGTTGTCCATGCCGAGCCAGCGGTCGCCCAATTCGCGCTCCAGCATCTCGCAGACGCCGGTGGGCATGCGCCAGAGCCCGTCGACGCCCTGCGCCTTGCCGTTCGGCAGATAGCCCCAGACGTCGAAGAGCCAGAGGCCGCGCCGTTTGATCTCGGCGACGATTTCCGGCAGGTTCCCGTTGCCGAGCACCTTCAGGTTCGGCCAGACGAGGTTGCCGAGCCTGTTCGAGACGACGTACGTGTCAAGCGTGTCGCGCCAGGCCGCGTTGTCCGGCAGATGCCGGATGGACGTGAACTGCATGCGGTTGCCGAACTGGGCGCGGTCCGGCGGCTTCACCGTGCGGCGCGTCTCGTCCGGGTGGCGGCGCGGGTCCATGTAGTGCGGGTAGATGGCGGGCCCCGCGTATGCGGCGCCCGCCAGCGCCGCGCACGCGAAAAGAGCGGTCAGGTCCATGCCGCCCCCCTAGACGTCCACGTCCTCGGGCATGTGCTGGGCCGAACAGCCCGCGTCCACAACGAGGCGCTCGCCGCCGATGTTGCGCGCGGCGTCCGAGGCGAGAAACGCGACGGCCTCCGCAATGTCGCCGCCCGTCGCCTCCTTGCGGAGCGGGCAGTTCAGACGACGCCGCGCCTTGATCTTCTCGTCAAGCGCGTCCCAGCGCTCCGTGTAGATGTAGCCGGGCGCGACTTCGTTCACGCGGATGCCGAGCGGACCGAGGTCGAGCGCGAGGGACCGCACCATCGCGTCGATGCCGCCCTTCGAGGTGACGTAGCTCGTGCGGTTGCGGATCGCGCGCATCGAAGTGTTCGACCCCAGCGTCACCACCACGCCGCGCTGGTCCGTCGCGGGATTCGGCTCCTGTTTCATGAAGAAGCGGGTACACGCCATCTGCGTCACCTGGAAGCCGCCGACGAGGTTGACCTTCAGCACCTCCAGCATCTTCGCGGGGTCCATTTCCAGCGGACCGCCCTGCCCGAGGCCCTGGTGCGCCGCGTTGTTGACGAGGATGTCGAGCCGCCCCGCCTCCCTCTCGATCACGTCGAACATCGCCGTGACCTGATCACGGTCCGAGATGTCGCATACGATCGCGCGCACGTCGCCGATCTTCCGGTCGCGCAGGATCTTCTCGCCCCGCGCGGTCGATGCGGGCGTCGACCCGCACATGAACACCTTCGCGCCCTCGCGGATGAACAAATCCACGATCTCGATGCCCGTGTTGCGGTTGCCGCCCGTCACGAGCACGACCTTCCCCTCAAAACGCTTCATCTTGCTCCTTTGTTGTCATCATGATAAACGCAGGTCGCTCCGCGAAGCATCTGCGTTCCACCATCTGGTTTAAACGGGCATCTTGACCGTCAGGGCGGCGCCCTTGTTCCACCAGCAATCGAGCGGCGTCACCGTGAAATGGGTCGTCCCCGGCGGCAGGCGGTCCGCCGACACGCAGCAGGAGGAGGCGCCCTTCGCGCGCGGATGCCCAGGCGCGTGGTTGTAGCCGTTGGCCATCACGTGGAACGCCTCCGTCTTCCCGCCCGCGCCGTGGGCGACGACTTCGTATTCATAGGGACGCGACCCGGGCACGGCAAACGCCGCCGGGAAGGTCAGCTCCCAGGCGTCCTTCTCCACCGCGTCGTACCCCGGCGTGCGGCGCGTCGTCGCCTTGCGCTTCTTCAGCGTCACCTGCGCGCCCTTCGGGAACTCCGGCGCCTTCGCCTTCTTCGCGCGCGCGGCGAAGTCAAACGGACGCGGCTCGGACGCGGCAAGCGGCATCACCCAGTCCGGCCCCAGGAACACGTCGCCCAGGAACTCCCGCCGCTGCACGACAATGCAGTCATCGTAGACATTCCACAGCATGCCCTGGCGACAGTCGCCCGCAGGGAAGTCCCCCATCACCTTGAGCGCGTTGCACGCGGCGGCCGCCTTGCTCTCGGTCGTGGTGTTCTCGTAGCCGAACGGCGGGCGCTGGTCGTAGGGGAGGCCCGTGTAGCGCAGCGAACTCGTGCCCACGGACGTGAAGGCGCCCTGCCAGATCGAGCGCTCGTCCGTCAGCGAGTAGTGCGAGTGGCCCGAGAAGGCCACCGCGTTCGGATAGGCCGAGAGGACCTTCGTGACGAGGCCGGCGTCGTGCCCCCACGCCCACGGGCCGTAGCACGTGTCCTTCGGGTGCGGGTGCTGGAAGTAGAAGAACGGCCTCTTCGGGTCGAGCGCCTTCCCGTGCGCGTCCAGGAAACCCTTGAGCTCGACGCCGAACGGGCAGCTGCCGTACTTCGTCTCCATCCCCTTCCCGTCGTCCCAGTGCTGGCCGAGGAACGTGTAGCCCTTGATCACCTTGCGGTAGAGGCGCGTGTAGTCCTCGTGGAAGATCTTCTTCCACCATCCGGCCAGGTCGCTGCGCAGTACGTGGTCGCGGCTCCAGGCTCCGAACTCGCTCTCCTTCGCCTCCTTCGCATGGCGCTTCGCGGCGTGGTCGCCGTAGAGGTAGCCGTGGTAGTCGTGGTTGCCGTAGACGAAGAGCTTCTCGACCTTCCGGCCGTCGGGGGCCTTGTCGTCCGGGAAGACCGCATACCAGGCCTGCGCGACGGCCTGCAGCTGCTCGACCATGCCATTGTCGGCCATGTCGCCCACCACCATCACCGCGTCCACGCCCTGGTCGCGGAACCATTCAAGCGTATGCCGGAACGTGAGGTTGTTGCCCCAGCGCTCCGGTTTCTCGCCCGCGCCCACGTGCGTGATGTGGATGTCGCTCACCACGCCGAACTTGAGGTTCGGCTTCTTCGCGGGCGTCTCGCCCGCGCGGAGCGGGCGGACGCGCGCGCCACCCAAGGCGCCGAACGCAGCCGCGCCGCCGATGAAGAAACGACGTGTCAGTTCCATGTTACATCCTCGACTTTCCCTTGTTGTGATTCGTATTTGCGTGCTTCGTGAACGGCCGCCCGCGCGGCCTTCTATCGTCCCGCGCCGACGCCCGCGCGCGGGCACGGCCAGCCGGCGGCGCTGACCGCG
>URIT01000042.1 GCA_900547945.1 uncultured bacterium | reverse complement strand
AAGCCCTTGCGTGACCATGTGCGGGATTTCACTTCGGAACAAGAGGTGAAGTGGCGCGCGGTAGCCGACATGCGTGGGATTTCACTTCGGAACAAGAAGTGAGGCGGTGCGCGGTAGCCGACATGCGTGGGATTTCACTTCGGAACGTTCCGACGCGAATTCCCGTAGTCTGGTAGAAGCGTGGACGTATGGGACTTATTGTGCATAGTTCACCGACCTCCCGGCTAATGTCCATCAGTTTATGAGTTATACGGCGTATTAATTTTATTACGCAGTGAAATCTCATCTTCGGCTGCGGAATGAAACGCTCATGCGACTTCGCCTCGGAGCAACAAGAGGTGAGGCGGCGCGCGGCATTCGACATGCGTGGGATTTCACTTCGGAACGTTCCCGTTTCCCGTTCTCCTTCCGTGCCGCTCAGAGGGCGTTTCAGTGTCTTCCGTGTCTGCCGTAGGCGGAATCTGCGCCATCAGCGGGTTGACTGGACGTATCGCGGTCAACCGGATGGGGACGCAGCTAGATGCGGACAGGATAACTGGGTGGAAGCAGACACCCATCCCTGCGCCGCCCTCGGCGCGGGACGTCCCAACGGGGCACACACGCGGCCCGGCGCGCGAAGGACCCGCGCCGCCCCCGGCGCGGGACGTCTCAACGGGGCACACACGCGGCCCGGCGCGGGACGGCCCCCCTCTTTTTTTCTCAATAATCTCCGCTCAGTCAACACGGAGCGCGCGGAGGCGCGGGGGCACGGAGGAGGGTGGGGGGAAGACGTCGTTCCGATTGCACAGTTGATCTCGATTCCTCAAATGAAGGAATGAGAATTCAGGGCGTAATAAACTCAATATCCTGAATGCGGTCTGGGGACTGCCCTCAATGCGATCATCACGAGTCGGTTCGAGTCGGTCAACCTAGGCTTCTTCATCTTGTCGTTTCCCTTTTGTGGGACTGCTCCCGCACCGTGTGGCGCAAGGGCGTACACGCATAGAGAAGTCTTTTCTGAGGGTCAATGCGACCTTCCCCCATGGAGGAAGGGGTCAATTCCGCTAAAGACGCCGTTTCCCGCTTGTACGGAAGGGGTGGCGATGGTATACTCGGAACATTGAGGCTTTCCACGCGCGGAGTCGTACCAGTAGGCTTTGTCAGGCCGCGCGGCCTGGTCTGCGGGCGATGCGAAGGAGGGGATGCCTCGTTTGTCCGTTCACGCGGAGAGGAGATGCGTATGGCTTTGTCGTTCGGATGTCGAGCGGGAGGGCGGATCCGGCGCGCGGAACGTGCCGCCCTGCTTCTGGTGCTGGCCGTCGGCGCGGCGGGGGCCGAACCCTACGTCGAGGCGACGGGCGGGCAGCTCGTCAATACGGGCTACCACGTCACGCCCAAGACGCGCGTCGTCGCGGACTTCGCCTTCACCGGCACGGAGTCGCGCCAGTACGTGTTCGGTTGCACCGGCGACCAGGCGCTGGGCTTCTACATGAGCGGCGACGGCTTCTATTCGTGGCACGCCCAGGACGGGTCCGCCAACGGGGCGTCCCTCGGCGTCACGGCGACGACGGACCGCCGACGCATCGCCCTCGATGGCTACGCGCGCTACGTCGTCCTACAGGACCGTGCCGAGGCGCTCGCGACCGCCGAGATCACGGCGGCGCGTACGAAGACGGCGAGCTGCCCGCTTGCCCTCTTCGCCCTCGCCCAGGATGCGGGGGCCACGCCCGGCCAGGCGGCGGACTTCGCGAAGCTGCGCCTCTACTCGTTCGCCCTCTACGAGGAGGCCGAGCTGAAGATGTTCCTCAAGCCGGTCAAGACGGCCGACGGTACGGGCGCGCTCCTTGACCTCGTTTCGGGCCAGACGTTCGCCTCCTCCACCGGGACACCGCTCCTCGCGAGCGAGGACTGCCTGACGGCGGCGGAGGCCGCGCAGCCGGGGGCGGGCGGTGTCTGGGCACCGCAGGTCGGCGCGGACGGCCTCGCGCCCGCAGACGTGGCGCTTCCGGGCGACTTCGCGCCGCAGGGCGTCAACGCCGGTCCCGTCCGGTTCTCCGGCACGAACACGATCGCGGGCGACGTCTATCTCGCCGCGAACCCGACGGTCGTTTCGCCGCGCGTCTACCGTCCGGGGAGCTTCAGCAAGAACCTCGCCCGCCAGACCGACGCCTCGGTGCAGGTCACCTACGCCTTCGACGGCGGCGCCGGCCTCACGACGGTCGGGGGCGGCTTCGCGGACTTCCTCTATTCCCAGCGCGGCGACATCCTCCTCCTGGACGGCAACATCGACCTCCGGGGCAACCTCGTGCCGACGGGCCACGACGGCGGCGTCGTCGTGCGCGGGCGCGTGGCGGCGGCCAGCGCCGACTGGAGCGGGAGGCGCGGCCACAACTCGACGCTCTTCGTCGATGCGGGCGCCGAACTGACGGTCCATGGCGTGCTGGGCCAGAACGAGAACCCCTACCGCGCCTTCGTGGACGGCGTCCTGAACGTCGAGGGGACGATCCGCTTCAACCACAACTACGAAACATCGTTCGCGGGCCTCTTCAAGCGGGAGGGGACGGCGGGCCGCGTGAACGCGGAGGCGATCGTGGCGACGCGCGGCAACACGACGCAGATCTCCGTCCCCTACCTCAATCTCGGCGCGGGCGGCCTGCAGGGCGTCAAGACGACGGTCGGCGCGACCGAACTCGGCGCATGGCGCACGGACGCCTTCACGGTCCTGGGCACGCCGACCTTCAACGGGACGACGTTCCGCACGACGACGGCGTCCGGCGACCCCGCCGTGATCACGCTTGCGGGCGCGCCGGTCCTGACGGGCGCGGCCCCGCTCGCCGTCACGGGAAGCGGCGCGCTTGTCCTCGACGTCCTGGACGCATCCGCTTGCGTGGCGGGGTTCGACGTGAAGGCCGGCGCGACGCTCGCCTTCGCGCAGACGTTCGCGCCCACGTCGCGCGTGGCGGTCGCCGCCGGCGCGACGCTGAAGGTCCGCGCGGGCCGGACGGTGACGCTCCCCGGCGGTGGCGCTTTCCGACGGCGCGCGGCTCGTCGTCGAGGCGTCGCCCGCCGGCGTCGGGCGCTTCGTCCTTCCGGCCGGTGCCCTTGCGGACCGCCGGATCACGCTCGTCGTCGACGGGGCGGCGAGGCCGCCCGCAGCGGGGGTGGCCGCGCCCGTCCTCGCGTTCGAGGGCCTCGCGGAGGCCGATCTCGCGGCGGTCGACCTCGAAGTGGCGGGCGACCTGGAGGGGACGCTCGCCGTCCGGGACGGCGCGCTCGTCTTCACGGTGACGGAGAGCGCGACGGCGGTCCCGCCGGCGCTCGCCTGGTCGGGCGCGGCCTCGCATGCGTGGGACGTGGCGTCCCTCAACTGGCTGGACGCGCAGGGCGGCGCGGCGGCGTTCGCCCCGCTCGCCGACGCATTCTTCGGCACGGCGGCGGGCGAGGTGGCGGTCGACGCGGCGGGCGTCGCGGCGGGCGCGGTGACGGTCGACGGTGGCGACTGGACCTTCACGGGCGGCCGGATCGGCGGCGCGGGCGTCTTCACGGTCACGAACGGCGCGACGGTGTCGCTGGCGGCGCCGCTCGACGAACAGGAGATCGTCGTCGCGGCGGGCATCCTGCGCCCGGACGCGACGGCGACGAACAGCCCGGCGCTCTTCGGCAGCCGCGCGGCGTACATCACGGTGAAGGACGGCGGCACGTTCGATCTCAACGCGCAGGGCTCCACGGAGGACATTCTCCACATGACGCACGGCAAGCGCCTGCGCATCGAGGGGGAAGGGGCGACGCGCGCGGACGGCGTGCGCCTCGGCGCCGTCAACAACCTCGGGCCCAGTGGCTCGGACAAGGCGCGCCTCCACACGATCGAGCTCACGGGCGACGCGACAATCATGGCGTCGAACCGCTGGGACGTGCGTCCCCTCTCCTCCCTCGCCGCGCTCGCCGGCCGCCCCCAGGTCAGGGGGCCCGGGCGGACGCTCACGGTCGCGGCCCTGCCCGGCACGAGCGGGCCATCCTGCATCTTCGTCTCGACGGACCTTGACGTCGCGCGCCTCCGCCTCGCGAACAACGTGACCTTCGGCTATGAGGGCGACACGGCCTGGACGAACGGCGAGGGGGTGGAGATCGACGGCAGCCGCCTCCAGTTCTGGAACCAGAAGACGCCGTTCACGCGCGCGATCTCCGCGATGGGCGCGAACCCGCGCCTCGGGACGGGATACGGCCGTACGCCGGTGACGGGGCGGGTCACGGTCGGCGAGGGCGTGCGGCTCGACCTCACAGGCGTCATCGGCGGAAAGGAATTGAGCAGCACCGTCTACAGGGGCGGCTTCGGCGGCGCGGGCGACGTGTGCGTGGCCTCGGGCCTCCACGAATTCGCGTGCGACTTCGCGCAGACGAACCTCGCCGTCGCGGGCGGCTGGGCGCTCTACGGCGACCAGACGGCGGGCTGCGAGGCGAAGGCATTCCCCAGGACCGTCACGCTCGCGGGCGGCGCCTTTGGCTTTGCGCCGGGCACGAACGCCGTCTTCTCGGGCTACACGGTGCGGACGGAGGAGGGTCGCACGGGCGTGTTCCTGCCGAGCCGCACGGGCGCGGGCGCGCAGGTGGCGACCATCGAGGACACGCGGCTCGAAGGGGCGCTCTCCATCAACCTCGGCCTCGGCAGCGAGAACCCGAAGGTCTACGCGCGCCAGGGCGGCCACGCCGTCTTCGGAAAGGGTTTCGAGGCCCTCGCGCTCGGCGACATCCGCCTCGGCACGCGCTATGAAAGCCCCGCCGACGCCACGCTGACGGTCGCCGACGGCGCGCGCATCGTCCAGACGAACGGCGCGAGGACCATCCTCGGCTACTGGAGCGGCACGACGAACAACCTCCACCGCATCGTCGTCGCGGGCGGCGAGCTGGACGCCTCCGAGGCGGATGTGCCCTATGTCGGCTACGACGCGCGCGCGGCCGAGTTCCTCGTGGACGCGGGCACCGTGCGCCTCCCCGGCGTCGTGCTGCGCGCGCGCACGGACCACAACATGGCGCCGATCGCGGTGGGGCGCACCGAGAACGTCCAGGGCTACAGCTACGAGGTGTTCGGGATGCGCGGCGGCACGGTGGAGCTCGCCGGCGACTTCACGACGGCGCGCACCTACGCCCACCTGCCGCAGATCTGGCTGGGCGGTGGCACGCTCATGTGCCTCGCCGACTGGAAGACCTCGCCGTACCAGGCCGCGACGTTCGAGGCGTGGGGTGACCTGAACGCGACGAACGCCGTCTTCACGCTCGACACGAACGGCAAGACCGTCACCTTCCGCTCGCCCCTGCAGGGGACGGCGCCGGTGCGTCTCGTCGGCACGGGCCGGTTCGTTGCGGACGACGGCGTGCAGGGTGGCGTGAGCGGACCGTGGCGCGTCGAGAACACGGGCGGGGCGGACCTCCGGAACGCGGCCGCGTTCGCGGGCGGCCTCGCGCTCGCGGACGGCATCGCGGCGACGATCGACATCGGGCCGCGCACGAACTACACGAGCCTCGCGGTTTCGACGAAGCCGCACGCCGACAAGGACACGCAGGGGAACAACACCTTCAAGGCCCACTCCTTCTGGAACGACGCGCGCGTCTTCCCGAGCCTCTTCACGAAGGACATCCAGAAACTCCTCCTCCTGGGCACGACGCCGCACTACACCGCCTACCGCAACGACGGCGCGTTCTACGTGCCCGAGGCGGCCGTCTACACGTTCGGGGCGGCCTATGACGACCGCGCCTACGTGGCGCTCGACGGCGCTGCGGACGCCGTTGCCTTCAACACGGCGTGGAACAACGTCGGCACGGGCAGGAAGGAGCTTGCGGCCGGCTGGCATGCGTTCCGCGTGACGGGCATCGACTACGGAGGCGGCGCGGGGCCGCAGGACAAGGGCTGGAAGACGGCGAAGATGGCGGTGGGCTTCCACGTGGGCACGACCGACTCGACGGCGGCCGCGGACTACACGCCGTTCTCGTCGCGCCATCTGCGGATGCGCCCCTCCAGCACGGTGCGTTGGTCGACGCGATACGTCGGTACCGCGAACGAGCGTGACTGGGCGGCGGACGGCCGCTACGCATTCGGCATGGTCACGAACTCGATGCAGGCGATCCACGACAGGGCGTGGTCGCTCGGCTACAACCGCCAGAACATCTTCATGGGCTGGACCTACGTCGAACCCCAGGAGGCGGGAACCTGGAAGATCAGCGGCGTCTACGACGACAGCATCGCCGTCTACCTCGACGGGCGGTGCATCTTCAAGAATACGTCGTGGGACACGCCCAAGGTGGAGGAGGCGGAGATCGCCCCCGGCTGGCATTCCTTCCGCGTCGTCGTGCGGGACTACGGCGGCGGCATCTCGTGGAACGGCGAGGCGGGGCACGGCTGCGCGCTCAAGGTGAAGCGCCCCTCCGACGCCGACTGGGTCGTCTTCGACGAGCGCGCGTTCCCGATGACGGCCGATCCGTACGGTTTCATCGGCGGCACGCTCGCACTTGGCGTGGGCGCGACGCTCACGAACGCGAGCGACACGCCTTGCGAGATCGCGGGGACGCTCGCGGGCGAGGGGTCGCTCGTGGGGCCCTTCCGCCTGACGGGCACGTGGCGCGTCGAGATCTCGGGCGGGCGCACGCTCAGGGCCGTGCAGTGGGGAGAGGGCGCGGATGCGGCGGCGCTCGCAGAGGGCCGCCTCCACGTCGTCCTCGACGCGAAGCCGTTGCGCGCGAAGTACATGCTCGGCCCGGCGCTCGGGCTTGAGGCGCTCGGGCAGACGGCGCGCGATGCGAAGGTGACGGCCGAGCTCGCCGGCGCCGACTACGTGGACGGCTTCAGCCTGGTGGTCGAGGACGGGCAGGCGGTACTCGTCAACCGCCGTCCGTCCAGCACGGTGTTCCTGCTACGCTGAGGCAGGGCCCGTGCCGCCCCGGATCACGACGTACGCGAGCCGCGCGTCGACTTCGGGCGGATGGGCGGGGCACGAACGGACCCGGCACGGGACGTCCCAACGGGGCACACACGCGGCCCGGCGCGGGACGCCCCCCTCTTTTTTTTTCTCAATAATCTCCGCTCAGTCAACACGGAGCGCGCGGAGGCGCGGGGGCACAGAGGAGGGTGGGAGGAAGATGTCGTTCCGATTGCACAGTTGATCTCGATTCCTCAAATGAGGGAATGAGAATTCAGTGCGTAATAAACTCAATATCCTGAAGCGTCTCAAATCTAACAAAACGCAGCTCGTTCAATGAAATCTTGAAACATGGCAGGGAAGCCCTTGCGTGACCATGTGCGGGATTTCACTTCGGAACAAGAGGTGAAGTGGCGCGCGGTAGCCGACATGCGTGGGATTTCACGTCGGAACGTTCCGACGTGAAATCCCTTACGTCTTATGGAGGACAGGGATAATCGTGGAGGACGAGGATAGGGATAATCGGTTTATGGGAGGGTCGCGCTCCTGCGCAACCGAGGGGGGCGGACGCGACGGAGCGCGTCCCTCCCGGGGTGGGCGTTGTGGGCGCGGCGCGCCGAGGACGTCGCGCCCTACCATGTGGTGCGGACAGGGGCCGGCACCATGGGTACGTGGCAGGGGCCGACGTCCTCGGCGGCCCGCGTGCCTGTGGGCGTTCTCGTGGGCGTCCCCGTTGGCGCGGCGCGCCGAGGACGTCGCGCCCTACCATGTGGTGCGGACAGGGGCCGGCACCATGGGTACGTGGTAGGGGCCGACGTCCTCGGCGGCCCGCGCGTCCGTGGACGTCCTGGGTGGGCGTTGTGTGGGGGGCGGACGCGACGGCGCGCGTCCCTCCCGGGGTGGGTTAGAAGAACAGGACGGTCTTGGGGTTGCGCTTGAGCGCGTCGAGGAATTGGCGGGCGCGGGGGGCGATGTCGGCGCGGCGGGACTGCGTGAGCGGTTCGAAGACGCGGATCGCGTCCGTTGCCCGCCCGGCGTTGCAGTAGCAGGCGCCGAGGCGGAGGCGTGCGTCTTCCGCCGAATAGAACCGCTGGGGGGCCTTGATGGAGTCTTCGAGGCACGCGATGGCCTCGGCCCATTTCCGCTGGCGCATGGCCGTGGTGCCCAGGGCCTCCAGGGCCATCCCCTTGCGGTCGAGGGTGTGGTCGCAGGCGAACTTGGCGCAGAGGCGGCGGATCTCCGCGTAGTCCGAGGAGAGGCCGCGCAGCGCGAGGGTGTAGGCGAGCTGCGCGGCGGTGTCGTCGCGGGGGCGCAGTTCCTGGCTGCGCCGGTAGAGCGAGATGCCCCGGTCGATGCGTCCGAAGCGCGCACATTCCTCGCTCGCGACGTGGGCGAGGGCGCGTCCGTTGTCGGGGTCGCAGGCGAGCGTGCGCGAGAAGGCCGTGTAGTCGTTGCGGTAGGTGGCGACGAGGGGGAAGGCGGCGCCGAAGTCGACGAGGACGACGAGCGCGGCGAGGGCGGGCAGAGGCGGGAGGCCCGTTTTCGGGGACCGTTGCGGTTCCGGATGCGGGCGGTCGGGGAGGTTCGGGCCGTCCGGCTGCGGGCCGGGGACGGATTGTGATGGTAGGGCGCGCCGTCCTCGGCGCGCCGTGCGCGAGAGGTCGAGGACGAAGAATCCAAGCCCGAAGGAGAGGGCGAGCGAGGGGAGGTAGAAGAAGCGGTCGGCCCGGGCGGCCTCGCCGAAGCTGCCGAAGATGCCGAGGGTCGGCGCAAGGGCGGCGCAGAAGAAGAGCAGGAGGGCGAGAAGCCGCCGTACGGTCAGGACGGGAGGGACGCGCTCCTGCGCGTCCGTGCCCGTGCCGTCGTCCGCTTGTCGTCCTTCCCCCCATGCCCGGTACAGAATGAAGCCGAAGGCTAGGGCGGCGGCGAGGGTGGCGAGGCCGAGGAGGCCGTCGAGGGGGAAGTGGCCGGGCGTTGCGCGGTAGTCGAGGTGGAGGCCGACGGGGACGAGGGCCTGGAAGAGGTAGAGGCCCGTCGAGACGGCGGCGTTGAGGAGGCGCCAGGGAAGCGAGGCCGTGAAGAGGGCGAGTTCGGGACGCCCCTCCGGATGGGTCTGCGAATAGACGGCGAGGGCGCCCGTGGCGACGGCGAGGGCGAGGAGGGGGAGGTAGGCGGTGAGGGGGCGCGTCTTCGGGGGCGCGTTGTCGGTTGTGAGTGTGAGGGTTGTGTCGTTTCGTGTGTCGTTGAGGCAGGCGACGGCAAACGCGAGGAAGGGGAAGCACATGGCCGTGGGCTTGCTCATGCACGCAAGCGCGCAGCAGGCGTAGGCGGCGAGCGTCCAGCGGCGGCCGGGGCGCAGCCAGCAGTGGAGGCCAAGGAGGGTGAAGAGGGCGCAGAGGAGTTCCTTGCGGCCGGCGATCCAGGCGACGGCCTCGACGCGCTGGGGGTGGAGCGCCCAGAAGGCCGTGGCGAGGAGGGCGAGGGCGGCGGACGCGACGGAGCGCGTCCCTCCCATCGGGGGCTTACGGAGAAGGGCGAGGAGGAGGGCGTAGAGGAGGAGGGCGTTGAGCGTGTGGAGTGCGACGTTGACGAGGTGGTGCGGGCCCATGCCGGGGCCGAACAGGGTGATGTCGGCCATGTAGGAGATGTAGGTGGCGGGCATCCAGATGGCGGCGTGGCGCGGGTTCGCGAACGCCTCCTTCACGTTCGCCGCCGAGAGGCCGTCCTTCACGAAGGCACAGCGGAAGGTGTAGTCGTGGTCGTCGAGGCGCAGGAACTCGAAGCGGCCCGTCTGGGAGTAGAGGAACCAGACGGCGGCGACCAGCAGGAGAACGGGGAGTAGGTGCTTTCTCATGCGGCGTATTATAGCACATTGTGCTACAATACCCCCTTCCATGACAGACATCATCATCGAAGGGGCCAAGGTCCACAACCTGCGGAACGTGGACGTGCGGATTCCGCGCAATTCGCTTACGGTCGTGACGGGGCTTTCGGGCAGCGGGAAGTCCTCTCTGGCCTTTGACACGCTCTATGCCGAGGGCCAGCGGCGGTACGTCGAATCCCTCTCCGCCTACGCCCGCCAGTTTCTCGACCAGATGCAGAAGCCGGACGTCGAGCGCATCGAGGGGTTGTCCCCCGCCATCGCGATCGAGCAGCGCACGACGGGCGGCAACCCGCGCTCCATCGTCGCGACCGTCACGGAGATCCACGACTACCTGCGCCTCCTCTACGGGTCGGTCGCCGTGGCGCACTGCCCGAAGTGCGGGCGTCCCGTGCGGCGGCAGAGCGCCGAGCAGATCGTCGAGGCGCTCCTGAAGCTGCCCGCCGGCACGAAGTTCATCCTCTACGCACCCGTCGTGCAGGGGCGCAAGGGCCGCCACGAGGAGACGCTGGCGGACATCACGCGCGCCGGGTTCGCGCGCGTGCGCGTGGACGGCGCGACCTACCCCGTCGAGGAGGTCCCCGCCCTCGACAAGAAGAAGGCCCACACCATCGACGTGGTGGTGGACCGCCTGAAGAGCGTCGGAAAGGCGGAGAAGGGCGAGGGCGGCGACACGGCGTTCACGCAGTTCGTGACGCGCCTCACCGATTCCGTCGAACTCGGCCTCAAGACCGGCAAGGGCCTCATCTCCGTGGAAGTGCTGGATCCTGTGGCGGGCCAACCGTCCCCGCTCGTCTTCTCCGAGAAGAACGCCTGCCCGGACTGCGGCCTCTCCTTCGACGAACTGAAGCCGCGCGCGTTCTCGTTCAACTCGCCGTTCGGCGCGTGCCCGACCTGCGGCGGGCTCGGCTCCATCTATTTCTTCGACGAGGACCTCGTCGTCCCCGACAAGACGCTCCCCCTGCGCGAATGCATCCACCCCTGGCGGCGCGCCGGGCACATGGCGATCATGTACTACAACGAAATCCTCGCGCGCATCGCCAAGCAATACAAGGTGAGTCTGGAGACGCCCTACGAGAAGCTGCCGGCCGACTTCCGCCACAAGCTCATGCACGGGTTCGACGACGACCTCGTGTTGCCGTGGCGCAAGGAGGACAAGCCCTTTGCGGGCGTGCTCGACTCGGTGAAGCGGATGATGGAGAACGCGGAGAGCGACGAGCGGCGCGCGAAGTTCGAGGCGTACCAGAGCGACCGGACGTGCCCGGACTGCCACGGCTCGCGTCTGCGCCCTGAGTCCCGCGCCGCCACCGTCGCGGACAAGACGATCGTGGAGGTGATGTCCATGCCCGTGAAGGACGCGCTGGCGTTCTTCCGGCAGCTCCTGGACCGGGCCGCAGGGACGCCGCCCGTCTCCAGCGACCTTGCGCCGGTCAAGGAGGTCTTGAAGGAAATCGTCAAGCGGCTTGGCTTCCTGAACGATGTGGGGCTCGACTACCTCACGCTCGACCGCGCGAGCGCGACGCTCTCCGGCGGCGAGATGCAGCGCATCCGTCTCGCCTCGCAGATCGGCAGCGGCCTCGTCGGCGTCCTCTACGTCCTCGACGAGCCGACCATCGGCCTCCACCCGCGCGACAACGAGAAGCTGATCGCGATGCTCCACGAACTGCGCGACCGGGGCAACACCGTCGTCATCGTGGAACACGACGGCGAGATGATGCGCACGGCAGACTACATCGTCGACCTCGGACCCGGCGCCGGACGCGAAGGCGGCCGCGTGATGTACCAGGGCGACTACGCCGGCCTCCTGAAGGCGAAGACGCTCACCGCCGACTACCTGACCGGACGCAAGACGATCGCCCAGTCCCCATCCCCCCATCCCCCATCCTCCAAGACGCGCTTCCTCACCCTCTCCGGCTGCACGGAACACAACCTCAAGAACATCACGGTGCGGATTCCGCTCGGGGCGTTCACCGTGGTGACGGGCGTGAGCGGCAGCGGCAAGTCGACGCTCATCGACGAAACGCTCAAGCGCGAACTGATGCGGCGCTTCTACCAGGCGAAGGCCGTGCCGGGGAAGTTCCGGAAGCTGACGGGCGTGGAGAACATCGACAAGGTGATCGAGATCGACCAGAGCCCCATCGGGCGCACGCCGCGCTCGAACCCGGCGACCTACGTGGGGTTCTTCTCGGAGATCCGCGAGCTGTTCGCGAAGACCGAGGGGGCGAAGGCGCGCGGGTACGGTCCGGGCCGCTTCAGCTTCAACGTGAAGGGCGGGCGGTGCGAGACGTGCGGCGGCGACGGCGTGCGGAAGCTGGAGATGAGCTTCCTCCCGGACGTCTACGTGACGTGCGAGCAGTGCGGCGGACGGCGCTTCAACAAGGAGACGCTGGAGGTCAAGTACAACGGCAAGACGATTTCCGACGTCCTCGACATGACCGTGGCGGAGGCCTCCGCGTTCTTCGCGAAGGTGCCGCACCTCGCGGCGAAGCTGAAGACGCTCGTGGACGTGGGCCTTGGCTACATCGGCCTCGGACAGTCGGCGACGACGCTCTCCGGCGGCGAGGCGCAGCGCATCAAGCTCGCCACCGAGCTTTCGCGCCGCTCGACGGGGCGCACGCTCTACCTGCTCGACGAGCCGACGACGGGCCTCCACTTCGACGACGTCGCGAAGCTCATGCGCCTTCTCCTGAAGCTGCGCGAGGGCGGGAACACGGTCGTCGTGATCGAGCATAACGTGGACGTGATGCGGTGCGCGGACTGGATCATCGACCTCGGCCCCGGCGGCGGCGACGCCGGCGGCCACCTCGTCTGCGAAGGCCCGCCCGCCGTGGTCAAGCGCTGCCCGGAGAGCCTGACCGGCCGGTTCCTGTAGCCCTTGCGGTCGCGCGGGAGTACGAAACGGGAGCGGGGCGTCGGCCGAAAAGTCCGTCGCGCCGAGCTTGCGGTCGCGCGGGAGTACGAAACGGGAGGGACGCGCTTGTCGCGTCCGTCTTACCACAGAACACACTGAAGCCGCTTCGCGGCACACAGAATACACTGAACTTCAAGGCCCGCGACCACCCCGCGATTTTCTGTGTGTTCTGTGGGAGAGACAGGGGAGAGGAGCCCCTTTTCGACCCACTCCTACGAAAAAGAGCGTAAACTTAAAACGAACAATTGACAGGGGGGGGGGGCGAGGTGTATACTTATGCCGAACCTTGGAAAAGGTTCCTTCACGGTGCCCATCGTCACGGTGTCCATCGTATCGCACATTGTCGTAAAACGGAGAAGAGGGAATGAAACGAATCGCATGGTGCCTGGCGTTTGCCGCCGGCCTCGCGGCGGCGCGGCCGCTGGCCGCCGGGACCTACCACTGGACGGGAGCCGAGGACGGCTTCTGGACGAACGCGAACAACTGGGCGGAGGGCAAGGTGCCCGGCCGGTACGAGACGCCCGCCGGGCGCATGGGCGCGGCGGGCGACACGGCGGTGTTCGGCGACGCGCTCGCGGGGAAGGCCGCGACGACCATCGACTTCGACGGCGTCTACTCGATTCTCCAGATCCTGACCGAGGGCACGCACCGCTACGTCTACGGGACGGCGGAGGAGCAGTACGTGCCGATCGAGCCCTTCGGCGTCTTCTCCGCCGCCGAGACGGCGGTGACCCCGGCGGCCGCGCTTCAGGCCCGCCTGCGTCTCGGCGTGGAGCTGATGACGACGAACTATGGCGGCGAGACGATGACCGTGCGCAACAACGCGGTGGACGAATTCGTCCTCGGGAAATGGGGCTACGGCACGCGGGCCGCGAACCACGGGAGCGGCGGCGAGCCGGGGGCCCGCTTCGAGGGCGCCGGGCCGATCCGCCTCGCGGGCGAGCACGTTCCTGGCGCCGCCGCCGGCATGGTGGCGGTCTTCGCGTCGACGGGGCTTGTGACGGTTGACGCGCGCACGCGGATTCGCTGGGTCTCGATTCCGTCCCTGCCCGGCGTCTCGTCGCCGCAGCGCATCGAGATCACGGAGAGGGGGACGATCGAGCCCTACAGCGCCTACAACTTCCTCAGTGGCAATCGCAATGCGGTCGTCTCCGGCGCGGGGCCGTTCCGCTTCTCCGTAGGCACGCGGGGCGGCACGGCGTTCTTCTGCTGCGAGTGCAATTTCTCCGCCGCGCTGACGTTCCTCTGCCCCGTCGAGACGATCTTTCTCAACAACCTGCAGCCGCCTGAAGACTATCTGACGCGGCTCTTCTTCAACTGGGGAAGCTGCACCGTCGTGTTCGCGGGCGAAAACCGGCTTAAGGGCCGTGTGGGGGCCGTCCAGGGGGCGGAGGTTACGCTCGTCGCGGACTGCCTGGGGATGCGTGGGACGGCCGGCCGGCTCGGCGACGTCGACTTCCTCTTCAGCAACGCGACGCTCCGCTACACGGGCGCGGGCGAGACGACCGACCGCACGGTCACGCTCACGAACACCTATGCCGGCGTGGCGGGCCAGGTCGCCCTTGAGCAGGCGGGGACGGGCCCGCTCACGATGGAGGGCGCCGTCAAGCTCGCGCCGGGCATGGCGGCGGGCACGCTGGTCCTGAAAGGCGCGTCCTCGGCGGCACCGGCCATGTTCGCCGGCACGCTCGACGCGGGCGTTTCGCTCGACAAGACGGGGACGGGCACATGGGTCTTCAACCCGCAGGGTGACTTCTCGGGTTCCGTCTCCGTCTCGGGTGGCACGCTCGCGTTCGCCTCGTCCCTGCGCCTCGCCTCGCTGACGGCGGCTGCGGGCACGACGCGCATCCGCGTGGCGGAAGGGCAGACGCTGACGGTGGATGCGCTCTCGGTGGCGGACGGCAAGACGCTCGACGTCCAGCTGATGGACGCGACGGCGTCCGTCCGCTTCCCGAACGGAACGGCAGGCGCGCCGCTTGTGCACGTCACGCTCAACGGCCACCCCGCCCGGCTCGACGATGCCGGTGCGCTCCAGATGGTGACGGACGGCGACACCGTGTGGAAGGCGTCCGTCTCGGGCCGCTGGGACGACGCGGCGAACTGGATGGGAGGGATGTTGCCCGATCCGTCCCGCACGACGTACATCGACGCGGTCGGCGGCGACTACACGGTCGTCGTCGCCGGCGAGACGGTGGCGGTGACGACGGCGGTCACGAACCTCGTCGTCAACAACATCGGCGCGGGGACGGCCACGCTGCGCGTCACGAACGCGACGCTGGCGGTCACGGGCCACACGACGCAGCATTCCGTGCTGCGCATCGGCGCGGGCGGGCGACTCGACGTCGTCGATGCCGTCTTCCGCCTGTGGGACCAGGGCAACGCCAAGGGCAGCATCACCGATCGGTCGTCGGTTGACCTCGACGGCGGCGAGATCGCGGTGCGCGGCGCCTCGGCCTTCATCACGCGCGGCATGGACGAATCCGCCCGGACGGACGGCGCGGAACACAACCTGAACACGCGCTTCACGTTCGGGACGGGCGCGCTGACGTTCTCGGACGACGCGGTGTTCCGGACGGAACGCGAGACCTCCAAGACCGTCTTCTTCCACGCCTTCAAGCCGACGCGCGCGGGCGAGACGGTGGACGTCGTTTTCCGGGACCGGGCGCGGCCGGACCTGCCGCTTCTGTGGGAGCTTGCCCTCGGCGGCAACGGCGGGCGCGCGACCGTTCTCCTCGACACGGCCTGGGAGGGCGTCTTCTCCGGGCTCGGGTGCCTGAACTACATCGGGCGGGGGACGGGCGTCGGCGAATACCTCGTCCGGCGCGGCCACGTCAAGACGGGGACGTGGGACCTCCTCCACATCGGCACGCCGGGGAACGACCAGCGGACCTCCTCGACGCTCTTCGCGACGGGCCGCGTGGAGATCGCGCAGGGCGCCTCCCTGACGGCCTACTGCAGGCAGCCGATTGGAAATGGCTTCTGCGGCGTCGCGGTGGGCAATGCCGCCGCGCTCACGGGCGCGCGCGGCACGTCGTTCGTCCACGGCGAGCTGCGCGTGGCGGGCACGTTCACGCAGGAGCAGAGCAACTTCCTCGTCGCGGAGGGGCCGAACGCGGACGGTGATGTCTTCCACGACGGCGGGCGCGTCTCGATCGTAGACAATCCCGCGCTGGAGACCGTGAACACGCGCGGCGAGGTGGTGATCGGCGCGTTCGGCGGCCACGGGCGCTACACGCTGACGGCGGGCGCGTTCACGACGGGGCACAACGTCTACCTCGGCGGCGCGACGACGAACGACCTCTTCCGCTGGCATGCGAACGGCGACGTCCTCCAGCAGTACCACGACGCGCGGGGCGTGCTTACCGTCTCCGGCGGCTCGTTCACGACGGCGAAGAACCTCATCCTCGGGCGCGACGGCACGGGCGTCGTTGCGCTTTCGGGGACGGGCGTTGTCGCGGCCGCGTCCCTCGTCGTCTCGAACACCGTCGGCCAGGCCGCGTCGGAGATCCGCTTCACGGTGGACGCGGCGCGGCGCTGCGGCACGATCGACCCGGCGACGCGACTCGTCTTCCTGCCGGGCGCGCGCGTCGTGGTGGACGTTGCGGCCGAGGCCGCGAAGAAGACGCCGCGCCGCGTGCCGGTGTGGGCGTTCGACACGGCGCCGGAGGGGCTGGAGAACGTGACGTTCGACCTCGTTGGCGCGGAGGGCATTCGCGCGCCGAACGGCCTTGCGCTCTCGGACGACGGGCGGACGCTCGCCTGGAACGTCGCGCACGGCACGGTCCTCTTCTTCCGCTGACCGCGGGCAACCCTGCGGAACCCGGTCGCGACAAGCGCGACCCTCCCGCGTTGTGTCCCTCTCCGGTCGCGACAAGCGCGACCCTCCCGTTGCGGATCCCCGACTGTGACTCTACGGGTACTGACTGCGGGCTACTCTGCGGGAGGGTCGCGCTTGTCGCGACCGGGGGACGGACGGGGCGTCTACTTGCCGTTGCCGGCGGGCCTGAAGGCGCGCAGGGCCTCGACCATCTGGGCGGGGTCCTCCAGTTTCTCGACGCGGGCCTCCAGCGGACACGACGCGGACTGGTCTCGGTTGAGGATGCGCGGCACCGTCCGGTCTGCCGTCGCGAGGACGCCGTGCGCGTGCAGGAGCGCGGCGGCGTCCTCGCCCATCATGAGGGCGTGGACCTTGCGCACGCGCCCGACGAGGCAGATCGCGGCGGCGGCGCGGCCGATCACCTTGTCCACGACGAGCGCGCGGCGGAGCTTTCCCGCGTCGAGGAGCTTCAGGAGCGGCTGGACGCCGCGCCCCTGCTCGCGGGCGACGATCACGCCGTCCACGGCGGCGACGGACGCCGCCTCGCCGCGCGTGAGGAGGCCCTTCATCTCCGCGACGAGGTCGCCCTCGTTGAAGGGGCGGACGATGCGTTGGCGCTCGAAGCCCTTCACGAAGATCGCGGGCATCGGCCGCACGGGGCAGACGTGTTCGCACGCGCCGCAGCCGATGCATGTGCCCTTGTCGACGACCGGCACGCCCTTGACGAGAACGATTGCCTTGACGGGGCACTTGCGCTGGCACGCCGTGCAGGGGACGTCCTCCGCCGTGCGCAGGCAGCGGTCCTTCTTCCAAATCGCGTGGCCCATGTGGAGGTCGCGCCGCGCAACGTGGTCGAGAAGCCGGAACGCGCCCGCCGGGCACACCGCCGCGCACTTCTGCGGGCAGGCGAGGCGGCAGTGGCTCCGCCGGAAGTCCATCTTCGGCTGGCCGAACGTCTTGAGCGACGTCGAGGGGACGAGGCACTTCTCGGGGCACGCCGCGATGCACGCGCCGCAGCCGACGCACAGCCGGTTGAAGAGCGCGCGGTCCACCGCGCCGGGCGGCAGGACCTCGGCGGGACGCGCGGGGACGCCCGGCAGGGACACGGGCGCGTAGCCGCCGTCCGTCGTCTTCTCCACGACCTCCGCCGCCGCGAGGAGGCCGATGCCCGACATGAGCTCGCGCCGCGTCACGCCGCCCGCCGCGTCGCCGGCCTTCGCCTTGGCGGGTGGCGGCGCGGCGAAGCACCTGCGGCAGGCTCCGCACCCCTCCTTCAGGTCAATCGTGTGCGGATACCGCGCCTTCTGCGCAAGCAGGTTGAAGAGCGTCCCCATCGGACAGACCCAGTTACACCAGGCGCGTCCCGAACCGACGGCCGCGAGGACCAGCACGACGCCCGCGAGGACGAGTCCCGGCGCAAAGCCGATCAGGGCCTTGCCGACGATCGAATAGGGCGTGAGGGCCCAGCCGAGCGCGCCGAACCCCGCCGCGACGAGTCCCGCCGCAAGCGCGAAGACGCTCCAGCGGACGATCCGCTGGACGCGCGTCTCGGGGAGGCGCGTGCAGACGCGGCGGACGTGCGATCTCGGATGCGTGAGGAAGTGGACGACGCTCTGCAGCACGCCGAGCGGACAGAGCCACGCGCAGAAGAAGCGTCCGACGAGCGGCGCCAGCATGAGGACGGCGAGGAAGAGGAACGTCGGCGTTGGCTGGATGCGCAGGGCCTTCGCCGTCGGCAGCCCGTAGAACGCGCCGCAGACGGCGGCGAGCGACACTAGCGCCAGCAGGCGCAGCGCAGCCGTTCTGAGCTTTGACTTGACGTGTGCTTTCATGAGTTCATCTCCTTGCTTCCAATGCGCGCTCTTTGCGTTCCCCTCTGCGCTCTTTGCGTTAAAACGTCCATCTCTTCACGACCTCCTGGTCCTTGAGCGCGTCGATCCACTCGTCGATCGCGGCGATTTCGCGCGGGATGTCGATCATCTGCGGGCAATGCGGCGTGCAGCGTCCGCACCCCGTGCAGTGGTCGGCGCGGCGCAGTTCCTCCGGCACGGCCTTCGCGTAGGCTTTCAGCACCTCCTTTGCGGACGGCATCGTCTTCGCCGTGAGGACGCTGTTGCGGAACTGGAGGAGCGAGACGATGTCCAGCCCGTACGGGCACGGCATGCAGTAGTTGCAGCTGTTGCACGGGATCGTGTTGAGCGCGAGCATCCGCTGCGCCGCGCGCTCAAGGGCGGCCAGCTCGTTCGCGCGGCAGGGCTTGAGCGGCGAGAAGGTGACGAGGTTCTCCTCGATGTGTTCGGTGCGCGTCATGCCGGAGAGGACGGTCATCACCTTCGGGAACGTGCCGCAGAAGCGGAACGCCCACTGCGCGAGCGTCGCCTCCGGGTCGAGGGGGGTGAGTTCCTGCGCGAGCGCGTAGTTGTAGCGCGCGAGGCGCCCGCCGAGCAGCGGCTCCATGATGACGACGGGGATGTTGAGCTTCGCGAGCGTCTCGTAGAGGTACTTGGCGTCGAGGTTGCGCGCGTTCACCTCCTTCGCGTGGCGCCAGTCGACGTAGTTCATCTGGATCTGCACGAAGTCCCACTTGTACGTGCCGTGGCGCTCGATGCACCACTCGAACGCCTTGGGGTCGCCGTGGTAGGAGAAGCCGAGGCGGCGGATGCGGCCCTTCGCGCGCAGCTCGGCGCACCAGTCCAGGGCGCCGTTTTCGAGGTAGCGCCTGGAGAACGTCTTGAAGCCGCCGTTGCCAATGGAGTGGAGGAGGTAGTTGTCGATGTAGTCCGTCTGGAGGAACTTGAGCGAGTCCTCGAACATCTTCTTGCAGGCCGCGAGCGGATACTGCTGGGGCGCGAGGTTGGAGAGCTTCGTCGCGACGACGTAGTCCTTGCGGGCGTAGCCGCTCGCCTTCAGGGCCTTGCCGAGCGCGGCCTCCGACTCGCCGCGGCAGTAGGCGGGCGAGGTGTCGAAGTAGGTCACGCCGCCGTCGAGGAGCATCTTGACCTGGCGGTTGAGAAGTTCCTGGTCGATGGCCTTGTCGGAATAGCCTTCCTTCTGCCACGGCACCGCGTGCTTGCCGTCCGTCGTCGGCAGGCGCATCGCCCCGTAGCCGAGGAGGGAAATCTTCTTCCCGTCGAGCGTGTAGTGTGTCGTCATCTTTTCGTCTCCTTCACGTCCTGTAGCTTCAGCTTACGGTCGCCAGCCCGATTGTTCCGCCGTTGACGGTTGTTCGCTGCTGCCGTCAACATTATACCAGATGGAGGATGCGTCTGCCGCCGCCTCGGAGCCCGGCGTCTCGCGCGTTGTCGTTTTGACTCACGCAGAGGCGCGGAGAGGCAGAGAGCGCAGAGATTGATTGGGTTGAGAGGGGCGTGAGGCTGAGAGGGGTCATGGGGTTGAGAGGGCAGAGGATTCGTCGAATCTCGCGTCGTTGTCGTTTTTGCCTCACGCAGAGGCGCGGAGAGGCAGAGAGCGCAGAGATTGATTGGGTTGAGAGGGGCGTGAGGTTGAGAGGGGTCATGGGGTTGAGTGGGAAGAGGATTCGTCGAATCCGTTGACGACCCGGACATAGCCGGCGACAAGCTTCTCCCTGCCGAAGTTGACAAGCAATCCAAGCGGGAGATTCATGGCGACAAGATACGTCTTGAAATGTCGCCGGCTCTCTCGTTCCCCATCGTCGTCTCAATTTCCCACTCTGCGCTCTCTGCCTCTCCGCGCCTCTGCGTGAGATCCCCCTCCTGAGGCGTCCCTCTCCCTCCCACCTCCCACTCCCACCCACCACCGCCTTGCAGTGGTTCCCGCTTGCCGTTCCGTCTCACCGCAGAAGCGGAAGGCCCGCTTGGCGAGTGTGGCCGCACGAAACCGTCAACTATGCTATACTAAAGCCATGCGCATTGTCTTCATGGGTTCATCGCAGGCGTCGGCCATGTGCCTGCGCGCGATTCTCCGGCTTCCCGGTCTCCAGGTGGTCGGCGTCGTCACGCAGCCGGACCGTCCGGCGGGGCGGGGCCGCGACCTCACGCCGTGTCCGTGCCGGAAATACGCGCGCGCGCGCGGCATCGTCGAATGCATCACGCCGGAGAACGTCAACGCGCCGGAGGCCGTCGCCTGGCTGCGCGCGAAGAAGCCGGACGTCATCGCCGTCGTCGCGTTCGGGCAGTTTCTGAAGGACGACATCCTCGACATGCCGCGGCACGGCTGCATCAACTGCCACTTCTCCCTGCTGCCGAAGTACCGGGGGGCGTCGCCGGTCACGGCGGCCCTCCTCGCGGGGGACGAGCTGACGGGCGTCTCCGTCATCCGCATGGGGCGCGGCATGGACGACGGCCCCGTGTTGCGCACGGCCGTGGAGCCGATCTACTCGGACGACACGGGCGACACGCTCATGGAGCGCCTCGCGATCGCCGGCGGTGTCACGCTCGCGAAGACCCTGAAACTCATCGAGGCGGACGCGCTCCCCCCGCCCGTCGAACAGGAGGATGCGCGGGCGACCTTCGCGCACAAGATCAAGAAGACGGACGGCCTCATCCACTGGAACGCGAAGTCCCGCGAGATCGAACGCCTGCTGCGCGCCTACACGCCCTGGCCGGGCTGCTACACGTTCCTGCCCGCGCGCTTCCGCCGCAAGGGCAACACGGGGCGTGTCGTCGTGACGGGCGTCGACTTCCTCAAGACGGCGGACGCCGACCCCGCCTGGCGCGCGGAGCTGCCGGGGACCGTGGTGGCGTGCCGCGAACGCGGCCCCGTCGTGCGGACGGGCGACGGCGTCCTCCTCATCACGTCGCTCAAGGCCGAGGGGGCGCGCGAACTCGCGGGCGGGGACTTCCTGCGCGGCCGCCCGCTCCTCCCCAAGAGCGACATGCTGCTGGAAGGCTGAGAGGGGAAAGGGGGACCGCCATGATCGTCAAGCTGCTGTTGGACCGGAAACGGGAAGGACGCGAACTCGCGGGGACGGACATCCGTGCGCTCGTGGCGGCCTACACGCAGGGTGGGGTGCCCGACTACCAGATGGCGGCGTTCGCGATGGCGGTCTGCTGCCGGGGCATGACCGACGCCGAGACCCAGGCCCTCACGGAGGCGATGCGCGATTCGGGGACCTGCCTCGACTGGGCCGGCCTCTCCGCCCCGACGGCGGACAAGCATTCGACGGGCGGCGTGGGCGACAAGCTCTCGCTCGTCGTCCAGCCGCTTGCGGCGGCGTGCGGACTCGCGGTGCCCTCGCTCACGGGGCGCGGACTCGGCCTCACGGGCGGCACGGCGGACAAGATGGAGTCCATCCCCGGCTACGTCGCGGCCCTTTCCCTCGCCGACTACCGGAAGGTGGTGGCGGACTGCGGATGCTCCCTCACGGTGCAGACGGCCGAGATCGCCCCGGCTGACCGGAAGCTCTACGCCCTGCGGGACGTGACGGGCACCGTGCCCTCGATCCCGCTCATCGTCGCCTCGATCCTCTCCAAGAAACTCGCCGAGGGCGCCCGGACGCTCGTCTTCGACGTCAAGTGCGGCGCGGGCGCGTTCATGAAGACGCGGGACGAGGCCGTGGCGCTCGCGCACGCCCTCGTGAAGGGGGCGAAGGGGGCAGGACGCCGGGCGGCCGCGCTCGTCACGGCGATGGACGAACCGCTCGGCTTCGCCGTGGGGAACGCGAACGAGGTGCGCGAGGCGTTGGACGTCCTTATGGGAAGGCCGTGCGCGCGCGACGTCGCCGCGCTTTCCGTGCGGCTCGCGGCGTGGATGCTGTCGCTTGCGCGGAACCAGCCGCTCGCAGACGCGGAGGCCCTGTGCCGGCGGAACCTTGAAAACGGCGCGGCGTACCAACGGTTCGCGCGCATGGTGGCGCTGCAGGGCGGCGACCTGGAGGCGTTCCGGCGGCAGCTCATGGAACCGGTGCCGGTGCGGATGGCCGTGGCGGGGCGCGCGGGGTTCGTGGCGGCGGTCGATGCGGAGAAGGTGGCCCGGGCCGCCTTCCTGCTCGGTGCGGGACGGGAGACGGCGCAGGCGGCGATCGACGTGCGCGCGGGGGTTGACCTCTGCGTGGCGCGGGGCGACCGCGTGGAGGCGG
>URIT01000041.1 GCA_900547945.1 uncultured bacterium | reverse complement strand
GGCCGACGGCCTGCTCGCGGCCGGCGACGCCGCCGCCGCCGCGCGGGAGTACGAAACCCTGCTTCAGGCCTATCCCGAGCATACCCTTGACGCGCATGTGCTGGAGGGGCGGGGCAGGGCCTTCACGAGCCTGTCCCGCCATGTCGAGGCGGCCGGCCTCTTCGCGCGCGCAGCGCAGGTGGCGACGAACGCCGTCGTGCGCGCCCGCTGCCTTTTCGAGCGGGCCGAGGCCCTGATGGCGGATGCGCGGTTCGAAGAGGCCGCCACGGCCTACGGGGCCGTTCCGGCGGGCGCGCTCCAGCCCCAGGCGCGTCTGCGCCGTGCCGAGGCGCTCCTGCGCGCGCAGCACGCCGACGAGGCCGTGTCGCTCTTCCGCGCCCTTGCCGGGGGGACGGACGGGATTGCCGTCGAGGCCGCCCTGTGCCTGGCGGCCCTGCACGCCTCGCGCGGGCACTTCGAGCAGGCCATTTCCGACTACGGCGCGCTGCTGGGCGCCGAGGGGGGGCGCGTGCCCACGGCCGAGCAGCGCGTGCGCGCGCTTTCCGGGCGGGGGCGTGCGCTCTACCGCGCCTACCGCTTCCGCGAGGCGAAGGCCGATTTCGCGGCGGTTGCCGAGCTTCGGCCCGACCGGCGGGACGAGATGGGTTTCCTGTCCGCGCTCTGCCTGTACGGCGCCGGACGCGACCAGGAGGCGTATGACGCCGCGCGTGCGCTGCTCGCCACCGTGGCCGATTCGCCGCTCAAGTGCGATCTTCAGTTCTGGCTGGCCAAGTACGAGGCGGGACGGCGCGCGTGGACGGCGGCGATCGCCGGCTTCGAGACGTGCGCGACGAACGCGCACGCCACGGCGACGCGCCGCCTGGAGGCGCTCGTGCGCGCCGCGCGCTGCGCAACGGCGCTGCCCGATTTCCCGAAGGTCGTCGAGCTGGCCGGCCGCGTCGTCTCGAAGGCCGCCGCGGACACCTCGGCGAAGGCGACGGACGAGACGCCCTACGTCGCCGAGGCCCTTGTGCTTCAGGGCGAAGCGCTCAAGGAGCTGGCCCGGTTCGACGAGGCCATCCTCGTCTTCGAGCGGGCCGGACGGATGCCCGTTTCCGACGCGCTGCGGTACCGGGCGGAGGTTTCGCGGGCGGACTGCCTGTTCGCGATGGGCGCAAACGACACGAAGTGCTACCGCGCCGCGCTGGAGTCCTACCGCGCGCTGCTGCGGGGGGAGAAGCTGACGCCTTCCGCCCGCCTCGGCCTCTCCTTCAAGATCGCGCGCACCTATGAGAAGCTGCGGCGCTTCGACGAGGCGGCGGAGACCTACTACACGCACGTCGTCCTCGCGTACTGGAACGGCGTCAGGCCGGATGCGGGGGACGATGCGGCGCGGCGGGTGTGGTTCGACGGCACCGCGCGCGCGTTCTTCGCGCGGGCGGCGTTTTCCCTGGCCGACTACTACGAGGCGCGCGGCGAATCGCGGCAGGCCGCGCGTGTCCTGGACTATCTGGTCGCCGCGCGCGTGCCGTCGGCGGACGAGGCGAAGCGGCGCATCCAGCGCCTGAAGGAGAAGGGCGGTTTCCGATGAGCGTGTGGACGATGCTGGGAGGGCCCGTCTTCTGGGTCCTGACGCTGCTGGGCGTGGCGTCCGTCTTCGTGTTCTTCTGTCGGCTCCTGGACCTGCGCCGCGCGCAGATCGACTACCAGGACTTCATCCGCGGCGTCGCGAACGTGCTGGAGCAGGGGAACGTGGATGAGGCGCTCGCGATCTGCGACGAGACGTCCGCCCCCGTGGCGCGCGTCGTCGCCACCGCGATCCGCCACCGCGACGGTTCCGCGCGCGTGCTGCGCGAGACGGTGGACACCACGGGCCGCGCGGAGGTGGCCCGTCTCGAACGGCGGCTCGCGCTCCTCGCGATCATCGCGCAGGCGGCGCCGCTCCTCGGTCTGCTCGGCACCGTGCTCGGCCTTGCGCGCGTGCTGCTCGCCCTCAACACGACGGCCCTGGTGGCGCGGGCCGACCTGCTCGGCGGCGCGATGCAGTCCCTCACGGCCACGGCGGCGGGGCTTGTCGTCGCCATCTCCGTCCAGGTGATGTACGGCATGCTGCACGTGCGGCTGGACCGCCTCGTGGTGGAGCTGGAGGCCGCCGCAAGCGACATCCTGGGGCTGCTGGCCGCGCGCCGGGAGGCCGCGCTGTGAAGGCGACGGCGTGGGGCTGGCGTCCCGTCCGCCCGGAGGGGATCTGGAAGCACGGCTGCCGCTGGGCCCAGCCGCTCACGGTCGCCGCGCCGTGGATCGCCCTGGCGCTGCTGTTCGTCGAGTTCGCCTTCATCGAGCGCCGTCTTGTGTCCGCGCCCGGTCTTGTGCTCAACCTGCCCGCGCCGGTCTGCGGCGAGGCTGCGACGCCCGGCCTTGCCGCGATCGTGGTGCCTGTCGTGCGCGAGGGGATTGCGGGCCGGGAGACGCTCGTCTTCTTCGACGACGCGCGCTACTCGCTTTCGGACGCCGCCGCCGTGGAGGCGTTCCGCGAACGGCTGGCCGCGCGCGCCCAGGCGGATCGGTCCGGCACGCTTCTCCTGCTTGCCGACGGGCGCGTTGCGTCCGGCGACCTCATGCGTCTCATGGGGCTTGCCCGCGAGGCGGGCGTGACCCGCGTGCAGATCGGGGAGCGGCGCGAGTGAAGCGCCTTCTCCACGAGAGTTGGCCGCTCGTGGCCGTCGTGGCGCTCGCGACCATCCTGGCGCTTCAGATTCCCCGCAAGGCGCTCTTCTTCGAGCCCGTCGCCGCCCGTCCGCCCGAGCCGTTCGCCTCCTTCGTGGTCTACGACGCGGCCGCCTACGAGGCCGTCGTGCAGAAGGTCCGCATGTCCTGGCAGATGCGCGGGGCGGCGAGGCCGGCCTTCGAGAGCCGGGTGGACGCCTTCGACCTCTCGGAGGACGCCCCGCCGCGTCCGCCGCTCGGCCTGCCGCGCGCGTTCTCCGTTCCGTGGACGTCCGACCCGCCGCCGCCCGCGCGTGCCTCCCTGCTGCCGCCCTCCCTGGCGGACCGTGCGCCGCTCGTACCGGTTTCCGCGCCGCCGGACGATACCGCCGAGGCCCGCCGGATCCGCGCGGACCTCCTCGCGCTCCCCGCCGCCCTGGGCGCGGATGGGCGCCCGGAGAAGATTTCGGACCCGTGACGGTGCGCCCCGGATGTGGTAGACTATTCACCCAAAGGAGAACAACATGAACATCACACGTAGAAACTTCCTCGGTGCCTCGGCCCTCGCCGGCGCCGCGTTCCTCGCGCCCGGATGCTGCAGCTCCTGCTGCGGCACGCGCTACGGCAAGGTCGCGCTTCAGCTCTATTCGCTGAAGGACTACATCGGCGGCGACAAGAAGCTCAAGACGAAGGGCGTCGGCCTTGAGAAGGGCCTCGCGGACGTCCGCGCGATCGGCTTCGAGGGCGTCGAGTTCGCCGGCTACTACGGCTTCAAGCCCTGCGAGCTCAAGAAGATGCTCGCGGACAACGGCCTCAAGGTGTGCGGCACGCACGTGTCGAACGACCAGTACGGCTTCGACGTGAAGAAGGGAACGTTCAATCCGGACGTCCTCAAGAAGACCTGCGAGTTCGAGACGGCCTACGGCAACACGCTCATCATCTGCCCCGGCGGCGGCAACATCCCCCCGGGCGCCTCCTGGTCCACCGGTCGCGGCGGCGAGCCCTGCAAGCCCACGAAGGAGATCGACGAGTTCACGAAGAAGCTCGTCGAGCTCTACAACAAGGCGTCCGTGGTCGCGAAGGAGATGGGCTGCAAGATCGGCCTCCACAACCACACGTGGGAGCACGCGATCAAGATGACGGACGGCACGTCGTTCTGGGACTACTTCTTCACGAACACGTGCAACGACGTCTGCATGGAGCAGGACGTCGGCTGGTCCACCTGCGCGGGCGTCGACTGCTGCGAGCAGTACGTGAAGTACCCGTTCCGCAGCCCGACGCTCCATGCCAAGGAGAACGGCATGGGCAAGAACGTGAAGGAGTTCGACGCCATCCTCGGCCAGCCCGGCAAGCCGGACGCGACGCCGGTGCCGTGGGACCGCCTCTTCGTCGCGTCGGACAAAAACAAGGTCGAGTGGTACGTCGTCGAGTGCGAGCGCCACTTCGACGATCCGAACGGCGCCGTCAAGCCGTCGTTCCAGTTCCTCCGTTCGAAGGGCCGCTGCTAGGGCCTTCGCACATCGGGCGCATCCATGCACCCGCCCCCAGGAGCCGTCCGCCTGTCCGGCGGGCGGCTCCTGCCTTCGGTGCGCCCGCCCGATTTCATTTCAGATGGGAGGCCGTGGAAGCCGCCGTTTGTGATATAATCTCCTTTCATTCATCACGGGCCGTGCCGCCCGCGAACCATTCGAACGAAGAGAAGCAAGATGAAGAAGACCGTGAAGAAGCCGTCCCCGCAGAACGTCGTGCAGAAGATCATCGCCGCCCACCTCGTGGAGGGCGATCCCGCCGTGGACGCCGAGCTGGGCATCCGCATCGACCAGACCCTCACGCAGGACGCGACGGGCACGATGGCGTACCTCCAGTTCGAGTCGATGGACGTGCCGCACGTCCGCAACGAGCTCGCCGTCTCCTACGTGGACCACAACACGGTGCAGATCGGCTTCGAGAACGCCGACGACCACGACTTCCTCGCCTCCGTCGCGAAGAAGTTCGGCATCGTCTACTCCAAGTGCGGCAACGGCATCTGCCACCAGCTGCACCTGGAGCGCTTCGGGAAGCCCGGCAGGACGCTCCTCGGGTCCGACAGCCACACCCCGACGGGCGGCGGCATCGGCATGGTCGCGATCGGCGCGGGCGGCATCGACATCGCCGTCGCGATGGCGGGCGGCGCGTTCCACATCCCCACGCCGAAGGTGCGCGGCATCCGGCTGACGGGGCGCCTCCCGAAGGGGTGCAGCGCGAAGGACGTGATCCTCAAGGTGCTGGAGAAGTACGGCACGAAGGGGAACGTGGGCTGGATCTTCGAGTACTTCGGCCCCGGCGTGAAGACGCTCGACGTGCCGTCGCGCGCGACGATCGCGAACATGGGCGCGGAGCTGGGCGTGACGACCTCCGTCTTCCCGTCCGACGCCGTGACGAAGCAGTTCCTCGCCGCGCAGGGGCGCGCCGATGACTGGACGGAGCTCGTGGCGGACAGGGGCGCGGCCTACGACGACGTCTTCGAGGTGAAGCTCGACGCGCTGGAGCCGCTGATGGCGGCGCCGCACTCGCCGGGCAACGTCGTCACGGTGAAGGCGATGAAGGGTACGAAGGTCAACCAGATCCTGATCGGTTCCTGCACGAACGGCTCCTACCGCGACATCCGCACGGTCGCGCTCTACCTGAAGGGAAAGCACGTCGCCGAGGACGTGGAGGTGGGCATCGCCTGCGGTTCGCGCCAGGTCGAGAGCATGCTCGCGGCCGACGGTTCGCTCGCGATCCTCATCGCGGCGGGCTGCCGCATCCTCGAAAACGCCTGCGGCTTCTGCATCGGCGCGCACATGTCGCCCCGCACGGGCGCCGTCTCGCTCCGCACGAACAACCGCAACTTCGAGGGCCGCAGCGGCACGAAGTCGGCGCAGGTCTACCTCGTCTCGCCCGAAACGGCCGCCGCGTCCGCGCTTGCGGGCAAGGTGGCGGACCCCCGGAAGGAACCCGTCGCGGCCGTACCCGCGCCGAAGGCGTTCCCGGTCGACGATTCGATGTTCCTCTACCGCGCCACGGCGCGCCGGGGCGTGAAGAAGACCGAGATCGTGCGCGGGCCCAACATCGCGCCCGTCCCGAAGGGTGCGCCGATGCCCGAGACCTACCGGGGCGTCTGCGCGATCAAGGTGGGCGACAAGATCACGACAGACCACATCATGCCCGCCGGCGCGCGCCTCAAGTTCCGCTCGAACGTGCCCCAGTACGCGAAGTTCGTCTTCGAGCCGTGCGACCCGGCGTTCCACGACCGCTGTCTCGCGAACAAGGAGAAGGGCCTCGCGAACGTCATCGTGGCGGGCGAGAGCTACGGACAGGGCTCCAGCCGCGAGCATGCGGCCCTCTGCCCGATGTACCTCGGCGTGAAGGCCGTGATCGCGAAGTCCATCGAGCGCATCCACCGCGCGAACCTGATCAACTTCGGCATCGTGCCGTTCACCTTCGACGACCCGAAGGCCTACGACACGCTCGCCCCCGGCGACGCGCTGGAGCTGGTGGACGTGAAGGCCGCCGTCTCGGGCGACGGGCGGGTGACGGTGAAGACCGCGAAGGGGGCGTTCACCGCGACGGCGCGCCTCTCCGGTCGCGAAAAGCAGCTTCTGCTGGCGGGCGGCCTGCTCGCCTCGCTCAAGTAGGCGTGCGGGGGACGACGGGCGCATGACGACCACGCTGAAGTATTTGAAGGTCATCGGGACGTGGCGCGACGTCGCGGACGCCGCGCGCACGACGATCCGCATGCCGGAGGGGCAGAAGGAGCCGTCCGCGAAGTGGAAGCGGCGCATCCTCCTCGCGGAGCACTCGCCGATCCGCAAGCTGCTCGTGAGCTGGAAGTGGAGCAACCTGCCGTACTGGGTGAGCGTCCACTTCGTGCGCCACAAGTACGGCATCGAGCACTTCGTCTCGACGCAGCGCACGGACCGGACGGGCGAGGACCGCACGGCGAAGGCGCAGGACGCGCCCGTGGAGCACGAGTGCTTCGCGAACGCGGCGGAGGTGATGTTCATCAGCCGCCGCCGCCTCTGCGCCCAGGCGAGCCCGGAGACGCGCGCGGCGTGGCGGCTCGTCGTGGACGCACTGGCGGAGAAGGAGCCGGAGCTGGCCGCCTGCTGCGTGCCGGAATGCGTCTACCGCGGGTTCTGTCCCGAGTTCCGCAGCTGCGGGTTCGTCGATACGCCCGCCTTCGCCGAGGCCGTGCGGAAATACAGGGGCGTGGAGGCATGACCGAGCGCATCCAGAACATCCTGAGCCACGCGGGCGTGGCGAGCCGGCGGCACGCGGCGGCGATGATCGAGGCGGGGCGCGTCGCCGTGGACGGGCGCGTGGTGACGGAGCCGTATCTGCGGTTCGACCCCGCGACCGTGAAGGTGGAGGTGGACGGGCGCCCGATTGCCGCGTCGCGCGAGCGGGTGCGCACGATCATGCTCTACAAGCCCGCCGGCGTGCTTTCGACGCTGAGTGACCCGTTCGGCGGGGAGACCGTCGCCGACCTCCTGCGCGGCCAGGTGCCGGAGCGGCTCGTGCCCGTGGGGCGGCTCGACAAGGAGAGCGAGGGGCTGCTCCTGATGAGCAACGACGGCGACCTCACGCTCGCGCTCACCCACCCGCGCTTCGCGCACGAGAAGACGTACATCGTGCGCGTGGCGGGGCGCTGGAGCGAGGAGAAGCTGCGGATCCTGCGCGGCCCCGTCGCGATGCCGGACGGCTATGTGACACGCCCCGTGCTGGTGGAGGTTGTGCGTCCCGCCGGACGCGACAACGTGGCGGTGCTGGCGTTCCGCCTGCGGGAGGGGCGCAAGCGCCAGATCCGCTACATGTGCAGCGCGGCGCACCTCGTGGTGCTGTCGCTGAAGCGCGTCGCGGTGGGGGCGCTGCGCCTGCCGGAGGATCTCAAGCCCGGCGCGTGGCGCGACCTCACGCCCGACGAGCGCCGCCTGTTGGTCTAACCGTTCAACCGTTTTCCCCTTTTGACTATGAAGCTTTTGATGCTAGGCGATGTGGTGGGCTCTCCGGGTCGGCGGATTCTGCGCGAGAATCTGCCGCGCATCCGGCGCGAGCTGGGCGTGGAGGCCGTCGTGGTGAACGCCGAGAACGCGGCGGCGGGGTCCGGGCTCACCGTGCCGCTCGCGGAGGAGATCTTCAAGGCGGGGGTGGACGCGATTTCGCTCGGCGACCACACGTGGGGGCAGAAGGAGTTCCCCGGCTCGATCGGGCGCCTCGCGAACGTCGTGCGCCCCGCGAACCTGCCGCCGGAGGCGCCGGGGAAGGGGTGGACGCTCGTGACGACGCCCATCTGCCGGTTCATCGTGCTGAACGTGCTGGGGCGCGTGTTCATGGGTCCGGTGGACTGTCCGTTCCACGCGGCGGACGCCGCGCTGCGGCAGATGCCGAAGGACGTCCCCGTCTTCGTCGACTTCCACGCCGAGGCGACGAGCGAGAAGATCACGTTCGCGCATTACCTCGACGGGCGCGTGACGGCCGTCGTCGGCACGCACACGCACGTGCAGACCTCCGACGCGGTCGTGCTGCCGGGCGGTACCGCCTTCCAGACCGACCTCGGCATGACGGGCCCCTGGTACTCCTCCATCGGGCGCGACTTCCGCCCCGTCCTCCAGAAATTCCTTTCCGGCATCCCCGCGCGCTTCGACGTCGCGGAGGGCCCCGCCACGCTCGAAGGCGCCGTCATCACCTTCGACCCCGCCACGAAGAGGGCGTCGGCCATCGCCCCGTTCCGCTACCGGGAGCCGCTGGCATGATCGCGTACCTGAGGGGCGTCCTCGCCGAGAAGGAGATCACGCGGGTCGTCGTGGAATGTCACGGCGTCGGCTACGAGGCGGCGATCCCGCTGTCCACCTTCGACCGGCTTCCCGCCGAGGGCGCCGAGGTGAAGCTCTACACGCACCACGAGGTGCGCGAGGACGCGCAGCTGCTCTTCGGCTTCGCGACGAAGCCGGAGCGGGACATGTTCCGGCTCGTGACGACCGTCTCCGGCGTCGGTCCCAAGCTCGCGCTCGCGGTCCTCTCCGGCCTCACCGTCGGCGACCTCCAGCTCGCCGTCTCGCAGGGCGACGCAAAGCGCCTCGCCGCCGTGAAGGGCATCGGCAAGAAGACGGCCGCCCGCATCGTCGTGGAGCTGAAGGACAAGATCAACCCCATCGAGGCGCTTGCGAACGCGACGGCCGAGACCTCGCGGGAACAGGGCGCCGTGCTGCGCGACGCGATGCTCGCGCTCGCCGCGCTCGGCTTCAGCGAGGACATCGCCCGCGCGAAGGTCCAGCAGGTCCTCGACGGGGAACCCGGACTCGCCGACGTCGAGACGATCCTCAAGAGGGCGCTCGCCCCGGGCTGAGGCGGCGGAAACGGCGGACAGGACATTTTGAAAACAAAGGAGAAGAAATCGAGATGAAGCAGGCCTACGTCAACGGCGAACCCATTTCCAAGGAGGCGGTGCAGTTCGAGCTGGACCGTCTCGTGAAGTTCTATTCCGAACACGGGATGCGTCCCGACGAAATCAAGGCGAACCTCCCGAAGCTCGTCGAGAAGGCCCAGGAGCAGGCGATCGGCGCGAAGCTGCTCCTCGCGCGCGCGCTGCAGCTGGACAAGCCGGTGGACGAGAAGGCCGTCGACGCGAAGATCGCCGAGATCGTCGCCCAGGTGGGCGGGCGCGACAATTTCGTGCGCGTCCTCGCCCAGCAGAAGATGTCCGAGGACGACCTCCGCCGCGAGATCGTGAAGGGCTGCCGCGTGGACGCGCTCGTGCAGCAGGCCTGCAGTGGCGTCGCCGAGCCGACCGAGCAGGAGATCGCCGACTACTACGCCGCCCACAAGGACGACTTCGTCTCGCAGCCGCAGGTGCTCGCCCAGCACATCCTCGTGAAGACCGAGGGCCTTGACGAGGCGGACAAGGTGGAGGCGCTCGACAAGATCAAGGCGATCCGCGCGCGCATCGTCGCCGCCGGCGAGCCCGGCGAGGTCGGCCAGGCGTTCTGCCGGGAGGCGAAGGAGAACTCCGACTGCCCGAGCGGCGCGCAGGGCGGTTCCCTCGGCTGGTTCGGCCCCGGCATGATGGTGCCCGCCTTCGACAAGGCCGCCTTCGCGATGAAGTGCGGCGAGGTGTCGGACGTCATCGAGACCCCGTTCGGCTACCACATCATCCTCAAGACGGACGAACGCGCGGGCGGGCCGCAGACGCTCGTCGACGTCGCCGACCAGATCCGCGACCTCCTCCGCCACGAGGCGCGCGGCCGCGCGATGGACGCCTTCGTCGCCGAGCTCCGCGAGAAGGTCAAGATCGAATACAAGTAGGGAAGGACGGTCGTCATGGATCACGCGCTTCTGTTCAAGCGGGCCTGCACGGTCATCCCGGGCGGGGTGAATTCGCCCGTGCGGGCGTTCAACGGCGTGGGCGGCACGCCCGTCTTCGTGGAGAGCGGACGTCGCCAGAAGATCCGCACCGCCGATGGGCGCACGCTCACGGACTACTGCTGCAGCTGGGGCGCGATGATCCTCGGCCACGCCCACCGCGAGGTCGTGGCCGCCGCGAAGGCCGCCGTCGCGCGCGGCAGCACCTTCGGCATCGCGACGCCGCAGGAGGTCGAATTCGCCGAACGGCTCGTGTCGCTCGTGCCGGGGCTGGAGATGGTGCGGGCCGTCAACTCGGGCACCGAGGCCGTGATGACGGCCCTCCGCCTCGCGCGCGGCGCGACGGGCCGGAGCGTCGTCCTGAAGTTCGACGGCTGCTATCACGGCCACAGCGACACGGTGCTCGTGAAGAGCGGCTCGGGCGTCCTCACGATGGGGGCGTCGTCCTCCGCCGGCGTGACGGCGGGCGCGGTCGCCGATACGCTCGTCGTCCCCTACAACGACCTCGGGGCCGTCGAGGCCGCCTTCGCGGAACGGGGCGACGAGATCGCCGCCGTGATCGTGGAGCCCGTTGCGGGCAACATGGGCCTCGTGCCGCCGGCGGACGGCTTCCTGAAAGGCCTGCGCGCGGTCACGAAGAAGCACGGGGCGCTTCTTATCTGCGACGAGGTCATCAACGGCTTCCGCTTCGGGTTTTCTTCCTACTCGGCCCTCTACGGCGGCGTCACGCCCGACCTCATCACGCTCGGCAAGGTGATCGGCGGCGGATTCCCGCTCGCGGCGGTGGGCGGGAAGGCGAAGTGGATGCGGCAGCTCGCGCCGACGGGGCCCGTCTACCAGGCGGGAACGCTGAGCGGCAATCCCGTCGCCGTCGCCGCCGGGTTGAAGACCCTCGACGTCCTCGAACGCGACGCGCCCTACGCCCGCATGGCCGAACTGGGCAGCGCGCTCGCGGTGGGCGTCTCGACGCTTGCCGCCGAACACGGCCTCGCCGTCACGTGCCAGAGCTTCAACGGCGTCTTCACGCCGTTCTGCACCGACACGCCCGTGCAGGACCTGGCGGACGCGAAGGCCTGCTCGACGGCGCTCTACGCGCAGATCTTCCACGGCCTCCTCAAGCGGGGCATCTACATCGCCCCCTCGCAGTTCGAGTGCAACTTCATCTCCGCCGCCCACACGGAGAAGGACGTGGACGCCTTCCTCGACGCCTTCGAGGACGTCTGCGGGGAGATGGAAAGCCGCTGAAACGGGAGGGACGCGCTTGTCGCGTCCTGGCTCCGTTCGCCTCCGGGAGGGACGCGTTCCGTCGCGTCTGGGTTCCGTTCACCTCCGGGAGGGACGCGCTTGTCGCGTCCGGGTCCCGGTTATCCCATACGGGAGGGCCGCGCTTGTCGCGGCCGAAATAAAGGGATGGACGCGCTCCGTTGCGTCCCTCCCACCCGAAATGTTTGAAAAGCAAGCGGGTGGTCTTGATACGACCGCCCGTTTGTTGTATAATTCATGCGTTTCCGGCGAATTGCGTGGTGTCCACCATGCGGCCGTCTTGGAACGGACATAGTTCGGGAAGCGTCTTGCGCGTCAAGCGACGTATGTGAGCCGACGCGCTTTTCCAACGTCCGAATGCCTTAATCAATTTGCAACTGCAAAGTGATCGTCGAAGGAAACCTGAGAAATTTCACTGATAGACGACGCGATGCAGGGGAACGCAAGGCGTTTCCCCTCTTTTCGTGTTTCTATCAAGGCAATCTCAGGGCCTCCTTCGAAACATGAAAAGGGGGCTTCCTTTTTTGTGTTGGATTGCCGAGTGGGTGCGACACGGAAAGGAGAATGGCCCGTTCGACAGACCGTGCAACGACAACCAAGGGCATGGAGAAGCCAGATGAAGAAGTTGACGGTTGCGGCACTTGTCGCCGCCTGTGTGGTCTGTGGCGCCTGTGCGGAGGATGAAACGGCCCCCGAAGGCGTGCAGAAGGTCGTGTTGAAGATTTCCTCGGTCGAAACGCCGAGCACGCGCGTCCAGAAGTGGAATCCGCCGCAGATCCCGGTCTCGGCGAAGGCCATGCCGTTCAGCGAGTCGGACATCCAGAGCGCGTCGCCGGAAGAGGCGTTGAAGATGGATCGCGCGAACCGGCGGACGCGCTACGAGAACAACCGTCTTCAGGCGGCGATCGCCCTGAAACAGTACCAGGACGCGATGGCGCACTTCAAGGGGATGAAGGCGAAGCTCGAAGGCACGGCGTTCGGTCGCCAGATCCTGATGGCGGTGGACAAGTTCGCGGGCGCGGCCGGCGAATGCTTCGACCCCGACTGCATCGAGTTCTTCCACAACATGGACGCGAGCGGCGAGGCGGACGAAGCGGCGCTCATTTCGGGGAAGAAGGGCGACGACGACCTGATGGTCGCGCCGTATTTCATCAAGCTCATCTTCGACGACCCGCAGACCAAGGTCATGCAGGGCATGGTCGCCGGATCGGAAATGAAGCGCACGACCGTCAAGATCGGGTTGACGTTTGAAGTCCAGGCCCTGAGCGGCAAGATCATCACGTCCGGCAATGTCAAGAAGGAGAAGTCCGAGCGCGAGACGAGCATGGGCGGCGTGGACGAGAAGTCGCTCGTCATCGACGCCATCGACGAGGCCCTGCAGGAAGCGGCTCGGCGTATCAACGCTTATTTCGTCGCCAAGGCGAAGTTCAAGGTCATCCCCGCGAAGAAGGACAAGGAATTCGACGCGGATTCTGCGACGCTGGAGATTGACGGCGTTTCGCACGAGATCGGCGACGAGATCTCGATCATGAAGGGCAAGCATACAATCACCGTCGATCTGGACGGCTACAAGCAGAGCGGATCCATCCGCTTCGACATCCGCAAGTCCGGTCAGATCAAGATCAAGATGAAAAAGGTCGCGGAGAAGAAGGAAGCGGCCGAAGAAGAATAAGGATAACGAAAGGGAAAAGGAAAATGAAAATGAATCGAAATCTGTTTGCCGCCGCCTGTACGGGCATTCTGCTGGCGGGATGCGTGTCCTACAACGGGCGCTCGCTCGACGCCGACGAGGTTGTCGACGAGTCCAACCAGGCCTATGCTTCCCAGGCGCAGAAGGCGTATGCCGCGCGCATGAAGGCGCCGGCGCGCCCCGTTGTCATCGTGGAGGCTCCCGAAATGGGCATCTTCCTCGGCCCCAAGTCGTTTGGCGGACATCCGCTCTGCAACGATCCCGCCGTCCGGAAGGAAGTCGCGCTGGCGTTCAAGGGGCAGCTGCGCGAGAAGGTCGGTACCATTAAGGACTTCAAGCTCGTCGAGGAGGCCCAGGCGATGGTGGCCGTCGGCGACGCGGCCGTGCAGGCGCCGAACTACCGCCTTACCTACAACGTCACGAGCCTGGAGCTGAAGGAGAACGCCGTCGGGAGTCTCGCGACGGGGTTGGCCGGCCAGGCGTTGGGCGGAGGTGCCGGGAATCTGGTCGCCAACCAGAAGTTTTGGGACGGCGTGGCCAAGGTCGAGGTGCGCCTGTTCAAGCCGGATGGCACGACGCCCATCTTCTCGTTTGTCGGCGAGGGGGTCTACAACAAGATGGTCGATGCCGCTTCGCCGCTGGACAAGACCTTCCTCCTGGAGGCGGTCAAGATCGCCGCGAACAACGCGATGGACGGCTATGTCCAGAAGTTCGGGCCGCCGATCTTCGTCACGGACACGTGCCAGGGCGGACAGTTTGCCCGTCTGAGCATCGGCTCGAAGTTCGGCGTGCAGGCCAGCCAGCGCGTTGAGTTCTACCGCAACAAGGTGCGCAAGGGCACGTCGGGCGAGGACGAGGTTGCGCGCAAGGTCGTCGGAAGCGGCATTGTCGGCGCGAAGGGCGCGCCCGTCGAGGAGGACGGCGCATGGGTTCTCGTCGAGGATTTCGACGAGCAGAACCGTTCCGTCTTCCGCTGGACGTCGGCGCGGATCATTCCGTCCAAGAAGTAACACGACAAGGAGAATGTACAATGAAGAAGCTAGCCTGCTGCCTTTCCGCGCTTGCGCTGTTCGTCTCCCCGGCCTGGGCGGACGATGACGATGAAGACGAGAAGGCCGGCCCCGATCCGCGCCCGTTCGTGTCGATCGACGCGGAACACATCGAGAACAAGACGGATCAGCCGAATGCCAACTTCAAGAGCCTGGTCGACCGGCTGAACAACGCCTTGACCGAGACGGGCCTGTGGCGCGTCATGGACATGAAGGACATGGCGGACGCCATCAAGAAGAACGACCAGCTGGCATTGGCGGCGAACGCCAAAAAGATCGATGACTTCGAGACGCCCGGCTGGATGGTTAAGATGTCCGTTACGATGTACGGCGTCGCCTCCGCGCAAAGCCAGAACGCGCTCATGGGCAACGTGACAAGCCACGAGCAGGGTAAGGTCGAACTGATCCTGCGCGTCATCGACCAGAAGGGCGAGACGCTGAAGTCGAAGAACATCAGCGCCCAGAGCTACGGCAACGCCTCGGTCGCGGCGAACCTCAAGGAACAGGTCCTTCAGGACGCCAACAAGAAGGCGTGCGACCTCATCGTCGCCGCGCTGATCGAGATGACGCCGTTCTACATCGCCGACGTTGAGAATGGCCTCGTCAACGTGGACATCGGCAAGCCGACGGTCCAGGTTGGCCAGGTTCTGCGCGTCATGAAGCAGGGGAAGGGCAAGAAGAGCCGCCGGACCGGCAGGGTCACGAAATCCGAGAAGGAGGTTGCCCGCCTGCAGGTCGTCTCCGCGACGGATGAGATGTGCCAGGCGAAGGTCCTCGGCGGGGAGATCAAGCCCGGCGACGACGAGGACGATCCGTACAGGAAGTACGTCGTCCGGTTCTCGGACCCGGATCAGGATCGAATGAACACGCCACCCCCTCCCCCGCCGCAGGCGTCGGCGGTCGAGGCGGCCGCGCCGTTCTGATCACTAATCTAACGAACGTTCAGTTTGTCGCCTTGATTGGCGTTGCGCGCGGACTGTCTTGGTTGGACGGTCCGCGCGTACTGTTTTCTCGCTTTCCTCATGCGTACGGTTTCCATCATGCCAAATGTAGCAGAATGGAATACTTTGTTTCAGTATGACGAGATTTAACGAAAACAAGATTTCGTCCGCACCGTAGTCTTGTCATTCTCCCGTTCCTGTGTTATCATAGGCCCATGCCTGAACATCCTTCCACGACCGTCGTCCCGGCAGACGCCCCCGGCGTCCCTGAGGCGTCCGTTCATTCCGCCGCCTCGCCTGACTTCGATCGGCGGCACGAGGCGCTGCTGGGCGAAATCCTGGCCGCGCGCGAACGCCGTTCCCGGGCGCGGCGGAAACGCATCCAGGACCGCCGCCGCGCCTTCGGAGACCTCTGCGAGGCGTCGGAGGGGCTTGCCGTCGCGTGGCTGCGGCGTGGCACGTCCATCCGCGAGATCGTCGCCTACGCGGACGGCGACGTCTGGCTGCTGCGGACGCTCGCGCGCTGGCTGCGCCTCGGCGCAACGCGGAGGATCGACCGTCTCCGCCATGCGTCGCGCCGTTCCGCCTACTACGAACGGGAGAAGGCACGCCGACAGCGGCTCGCGGCGGAACGGCGCGCGGCGAAGAGGCGCACGACGACGAATCCGTGCCCGACGAAGGAACAGCTGCTGGAGGCGTGGGAGAGAGTCCGCGGATCGAACGAGGACCTTCTTAGGTTCGGCTCGTTGATGGAGGATCTGGCCTGTTACGTCGATAGTTCCCTTGTGCGTGCGGAGAGCGGTGAGATCGTCGCCCGCCGGGGAGGCGTGAAGGCATGGCTCCAAACGAACATCCCGGCACTCTACCTCAAGTACAAGACGGTGATGGCCTACAAGGCGGCCGCGCGGAAGCTCAAGCAGATGACGGGCCTCCGCGATCCCGTACCGGCGGCGCGGCTCGTGGAGACGCCGGCGGCGGGCGATGCCGTGGAGGTGGTGCGGGCGCGGGAGGTCTACGCCGAGGTGATGCGGGAGACTCCGAGGAACCGGACGGCGTACCTCGACCGCATCGACGCCTTGGTGAACCCGGCGCGAGTGGGCGAGGCGGAGGCGGGGCGGCGGCCTTCTGCGGTTTTACGACATTGACGGTCTGGCAGACGATGGGGTATACTGTCGCCGTTTTTCGAGGTTGTCATGCCATTCGCATCAGGTGCTCCAATGATCCATTTCGATTCGCCCATGTCCTGTTCCCGTTCTCCGATCACCCGGCGCGCGTTCATCGGCGGCGCGGGCGCGGCGGTGACGCTCTGCGCCGTCGGCGCCGTCGCCAAGGATGAAAAGCCCGTCGTGCGCTTCGGCTACGTCACCGATTGCCACTATGCGGCGCATATCGACCGGCCCGGCGATCCGCGCCGTTACGCCGAAGGGCTTGCCAAGCTGCGCGCGTTCGCGGAGGCGATGAACGGCCTCGGGGCCGACTTCGTCGTCGAAGGCGGCGACTTCAAGGATCTCGGGCGTACGCCCGCCGAGTCGCTTGCCTACCTGGACGCGATGGAGGCGGCGCTTGCCGTGTTCAAGGGCCCGCGCTACCACGTCCTCGGCAACCACGACCACGACAACCTCACGAAGGACGAATTCCTCGCCCATGTCGCGCACGCCGGGCAGGACCGCGCGCGGGGATGTTATGCGTTCACGCGCGGCGGCGTGACGTTCATCGTCCTCGACGCCTGCTACCGCCCCGACGGCACGCCCTACGCGCGCGGGAACTTCAATTGGAAGGAGGCGTTTCTGCCATCCGAGCAGGTCGAATTTCTCCGTGCCACGCTCACCGCCGCGCCGGGCCCCTGCGTGCCGATCGTCCACCAGCAGCTCGACGCGGAGGACGAGACGTGCATCCGCAACGCGGCGGAGGTGCGGGCGGTTCTCGAAGCCTCCGGGAAGGTGACGTGCGTCGTCCAGGGGCACTACCACGAGGGGGCGTTCCGCGAAATCAACGGCATCGGCTACTACACGCAGAAGGCAAGCGTGATCGGCAGCGGCCTCGCCCACAACGCCTATGCGCTCATCGAGGTCTACGCCTCCGGCGCCGTGAAGGTGACGGGGTTCTCGTCCGCGCCCGTTTCCGCGACGGGGCGCGCGGCGCGCGGCGGCTGGACGGGGGCCGCCGCCTGGCAGCCCGGGCACTACCAGGTCCACTTCATCTACACGGGCCGCGGCGAGTCGATGCTCCACCTCTTCCCCGACGGCACGTCGCTCCTCGTCGACTGCGGCGACTCGATGCGTTTCCACAACACGCCCGCCGAAGTGCCGCTCCTGCCGGACCTCTCGCGCCGCGCGGGCGAATGGGTGGCCCGCTACGTCCAGCGCGTCAATCCGAAGGGACGCGACGTCGACACCTTCCACCTCTCGCACTACCACGAGGACCACGGCGGCGGCGCGCGCTACCACGGCGCGCGCATCGCCGCGCCGACGGGCGACTACTGGCTCTGCGGCCTCGCCGACGCCGCGCGCTTCCTGCGGTTCGGACGCCTCGTCGACCGCGCCTGGCCGACCTTCGACGATCCGCTGGACGTCCTGAAGACCGCGCGCGACGGCACGCCCCGCAATATCCGCGCCGTCTACGCGCACCTCGCCGCACAGGGAACGGCCGTCGAGCGCTTCCGCCTCGGCGCGCGCGACCAGTTCCGCCAGCTCGACGCCGCGCGGGCGCGGCCCGGCTTCGAGGTGTTCAACCTCTGCGCGAACGGACGCTTCGTGCGGCGGGACGGCACGGTGTGCGACCTCTACGCCGACCGCGTGAAGGGCGGCGCGAAGGAACTCAACGAGAACGGGATGAGCTGTGGCTTCGTCGTCTCATATGGTCCGTTCCGCTTCTTCACGGCGGGCGACTTCTCCGACCGCGTGACGCTGCCGGACGGCACGAAGATGCAGAGCGAGGATCTGCTCGCCGAGGCGGTGGGGCCGGTGGACGTCGCGAAGATGAACCACCACGGACACCATGCGATGTTCCCGCAGCTCGTGAAGGCATTGCGCGCGCGCGTCTGGATGGCGTGCGTCCTCGACCAGCAGCACGTCACGGACGACACGGCGAGCCGTCTCGCCGACCGCACGCTCTACCCCGGCGCGCGGACGATCCTGCCGACCTACATGCCGCTCCGCCGTCCGGAGACCCCGTTCGGACGCGCCTACCTCGCGGACGTGCCGCAGGTCGTCCGCGCTGAACCCTGCCATCTCGTCCTCGACGTGCCGCCGGGCGGCGAGACGTACACGGTCTTCTGCCTCTCCGCCGCCGACGAGGCCCTGCGCCTCAAGGCTGCCTTCGGCTTCTTCACAACGCAGAAGGGAGTGTTGCATCATGGCGCGTAGGCCCCCCACGACGTTCACCGTCGGCGCGCGCGGCAGCCGCCTCTCGCGCGTCCAGACCGCGCGCGCCGTCGCGTTCCTCGCGCAGACCTTCCCCGGCACGGCGTACCGCGTCGTCGCCGTGGAGACGCCGGGCGACCGCGACCTCACGACGCCGATCGAGAAGAGCGCGCCCGACTTCTTCACGCGCGACCTCGACGCGGCCGTGCGGGACGGACGCCTCGACTGCGCCATCCACTCCGCGAAGGACCTGCCCGCGCGCGTGGCAGACGACCTCGACTGGTTCTGGCTCCCCAACCGCGAGGACCCGCGCGACAGCTGGGTTCTGCGCGCGGGTCTGACGCTTGAACAGGCACGGCGGAAACGGCGCTTCACGATCGGCATTTCAAGCGAGCGGCGGCGCGCCTACGCGGCGGCGGCGTTCCCCAAGGCGACGCTGTGCCCGATTCGCGGCGCGATCGACGCGCGCCTCGGCCAGCTCGTTGCGGGGACGTTCGACGCGGTGCTGATGGCGCTGGCGGGACTGAACCGCCTCTACCCCGACGGCCCGCAGGGCGTGACGCTCATTCCGATTCCGCTTGCCGAGTTGACGCCGCCCGAGGCGCAGGGGTATCTCGCCGTCGTCTTCCGCGCGGGCGACGCGCGCTTCCAGGCGATGCGCCGGACGTTCGTGAAGGCCGTGCGGTTCGTCTCGGCGGGCGTCGGCGACGCGGGACTCTGCACGGTCGCCGGTCGTCGCGACCTCGCCTGTGCCGACACGGTTCTCTTCGACGACCTCCTGGGAAAGGAATTGATCTCCCCGTCGCCGTCCGCACAGCACGTGATTCCCGTCGGCAAGCGCTGCGGCGCGCATTCGATGAAGCAGCCCGACATCACGCGCCTCATCTGCGACGAGGCGCGGAAGGGACGGCGCGTCGTCAGGCTGAAGGGTGGCGACGCGGGCCTCTTCGGGCGCCTCGCGGAGGAGACGGACGCCCTGACGGCGCTGGGGATTCCCTTCCTCGTGCGCCCGGGCGTGAGCGCGCTCACCGCCGGAACGACGGGGACGGGGCTGCTGCTCACCCGGCGCGGCGAATCCACCGGCTTCACCGTCTACACGCCCCGCCGCGCCGGGACGGCGGCGACGCCTCACCCTGTCGCGGAGCCACCATGTGGGGAATGCGATCTCCCGACGCGCGTCCTCTTCATGGCGACGCGCGTCCTGGAGGACGAGGCACGGGCGCTCATCCGTGAGGGCTGGCCGCGCGAGACGCCGTGCGCGCTCGTCCTCGACGCGGGCGGGCCGGGCGAAGAGGTGCGGACGATGACGCTCGGCACGGTACGGAACCTTGCGGGCGAGGCGCGTCCGGGGCTTTTCCTCGTCGGGGCGGCGGCGACGCACCGTTGGCCACAGCTTGGCGAGTGGGGCGGCCGGCGCATGCTCGTGACGTGTTCGGAGGCGCTTCAGGAGAAGGTTGCCGTGGCGGTCGAGGACCGGGGCGGCCGCCCGATCCGCTGGTCGCTCATCCGCCTCGTGCCGCGCCCGCTCATGGTCGATCCCGCCGCCTACGACGCGCTCGTCCTCACCTCGCCGTCCGCCGTGCGCCTCTTCTTCGCGTCCTGCGCGTGCGACCGCCGCCGTCTGCCGGCCTTCTACACGTGCGGCGCGGGGACAGACGCCGAACTGCGGACCTTCGGTGTTGCGAGCGACGTGATGCCTGCGCACGACTTCTCGGCAGACGGCCTCATCGCCGAAATCCGGAAACGGGATCTCGCGGGGAAGCGGGTGCTGCGCCTGCGGAGCGCGAAGGCGGGGCCGGCGGTTGCGCGGGCCCTGCGGCGTGCGGGGGCGCAGGTGGACGACGTCGTCCTCTACGACAACGTTTTCTGCGCGCCGGATGCGAAGCTGCCGCCGTTCGACGGCGTCTTCTTCGCCTCGGCGTCCGCCGTCGAATCGTTCCTCGCGCAGTACGGCGCGTCGAAGCTGCGCGGGAAGGAACTCTACGTGATGGGCCAGCCGACCCGTTCCGCCCTACCCGCGCGCCTCGCCGCCAAGGCCCGGATGTGGCGACCGTGACACGTAAACCCGCACCTACACGTCGATGCGGATGATGCGGCGGATGAGGAGCCAGCCGAGGGTGACGAAGACGAGGGTGAGGCCGATGCAGACGGCGCCCTGGAACGAGAAGAGGAAGGGCTTCATGACGTCGGGCTTGAGCGCGAAGAGGGCAAGGCCGAGGACGAGCGGCATGAAGGAGACGATGAGGCCCTGGAGGCGGCCCTGGGCGGTGAGGGTGCGCACGCGGCGCTCGATGCGCAGGCGCGCGCGGATCGTCGCGGAGATCTTGTCGAAGATGTCCGTGAGGTTGCCGCCCGTCTTCCGGGCGATGTCGATGGCCGTGCAGACGAGCGTGAGATCGTCCGAGGCGACGCGGCGGTCGAGCGAGGCGAGGGCGTCCTCGAAGGGGAGGCCGATGCGCATCTGCTGGAGGAGGACGGTGAACTCCTGGGCGATGGGCTTCTCCCCGCTTTCCGCGACGCTTTCGAAGGCCTGGTTGATCGAGAACCCGGCGCGGAGGGCGTTCGACATCGTGCCAAGCGCGTCCACGAGCTGTTCGTTGAACTTCACGCGGCGGCGGGCGCGCAGCAGGCGCACGTAGCGGGCGGGCAGGGTGAAGACGAAGGCGCCGGCGGCGAGGCCCAGGAGGACGCCGGCGGCGGTGGAGGCGAGGTTCGTGAAGCTGAAGAGCGGGATGAAGAAGAGGAAGAACGCGGCGAGGGCGGCGAGGCGGCCGAGCTGCGCGATCTTCTTCGGCGTGACGAAGAGGAAGACGTCCTCGAACTGGCGGCTCGTCTCCGCGCCCATCTGTGCGGCGTAGGCGTTCGTGCCCTCGTGGAGGGCGGCGGCGAAGAGGCCGGCGAAGCCGGTGAAGGCTAGGCCGACGGCGGCGACGGCGCCCCAGAAGACAAGGGATTCGGCGGGAATGTCCAGCATGGGCGGTTCCTCGTTCAGTGTCCCCGGATCTCCAGGCGCACGTCGCGGTGCTGGGCGGGGTCGAAGAGCGCGGCGTCGAGGTGGAGGCCCCGGCTCTTCAGGTGTTCGTAGAAGGTGGGGACGGCGCCCGTGGGGCGGAAGACGCCCTGGACGCGCCCGTTCTCGTCGAGGCCGCTCTGGTGGAAGGCGAAGATGTCCTGCATCACGATCTGCTGGCCTTCGAGGCCCGTAACCTCGGAGATGGCGACGACCTTGCGCGAGCCGTCCGAGAGGCGGGATTCGTGGATGACGATGTCGACGGCGGAGGCGATCTGCTCGCGGATGGCGCGGGAGGGCAGTTCCATGCCGCTCATGAGCACCATCGTCTCCAGGCGCGAGATGACGTCGCGGGGGGAGTTGGCGTGGACGGTCGTGAGGGAGCCGTCGTGGCCGGTGTTCATGGCCTGGAGCATGTCGAGCGCCTCGCCGCCCCGGCACTCGCCCACGATGATGCGGTCCGGGCGCATGCGCAGGCAGTTCCGCACGAGGTCGCGGATCGTCACGGCGCCGCGTCCCTCGATGTTCGGGGGACGCGCTTCGAGGCGCACGACGTGGGGTTGCGCGAGGCGGAGTTCGGCGGCGTCCTCGACGGTGACGATGCGCTCGTCGGCGGGGATGAAGCCGGAGAGGAGGTTGAGGAGGGTCGTCTTGCCCGATCCCGTGCCGCCGGCGACGACGATGTTCTTGCGCATCCGGACGCACGCCTTCATGAACTCGGCGGCGTTGTGCGTCCAGGTGCCGAAGCGGACGAAATCCTCGGCGGTGAGGGTGCGGCGGGCGAACTTGCGGATGGTGAGCGTGGGGCCCGAGAGGGCGAGCGGGGGGATGATCGCGTTCACGCGCGAGCCGTCCGCCAGGCGGGCGTCCACGTAGGGCTGCGATTCGTCGATGCGGCGCCCGATGGGGGAGACGATGCGCTCGATGACGGCCATCACGCTCGCGTCGTCGGTGAACTGGAGGTCGGTGAGGGCGAGCTTGCCGTGGCGCTCGACGTAGACCTGGTGGGGGCCGTTGACCATGATCTCGGAGACGGCGTCGTCCGCGAGCAGGTCCTCCAGCGGACCCAGGCGCAGGGCCTCGTTGAAGACCTCGCGTTCGAGGCGCGCGGCGTCGATGCCGGGCGGGAGGCGTCCGGCGGTGCGCACCTGCTCGACGATCTCGTGGATCTTCTCCGTGGCCTTGCGCTCAAGGCCGTCGCGGTCGACGCCGGCGACGGTGAGGCGCTTGAGGTCGAGGCGGGCGATGAGTTCCTGCTGGATCTGCGCCTTCGCCTGGCGGAGGAGGTCCGCAAGGGGCGAGGGCGCGGCGGCGGGCGGCGGCTCGTCTTCGGGCGCGGCGGGCGGCGGCGCGTCTTCGGGTGCGTCCG
>URIT01000040.1 GCA_900547945.1 uncultured bacterium | reverse complement strand
CGCGCGGTTGCGGAGCCGCCGCTCCCGCGCCTCCAGGATGGCCCGCTCGACGGGCGCGTACTTCGCGAGCCACGCCGCCAGCTCCCCGGCGGGGGAACGTGCGGCAGGGCCATCGGGGCGCGTGCCATCCGCACGGACGGGATGCGCCGCACGGACGGGATGCGGAATGGCGTCCGGGGAAACGCTACCCGCCGGGGGGAGGCGGGACGGCGCGGCGGGGCCGGATGGAGGTTTTTTTCTGTTCGTGGACATGCGAGAATGATAGCAGAAGACGGACTTGGACGCAATGAGATTATGATGCGGAAAAATATAAGAGGTAACGAGAAGCATGTATCTGGGGTTAATATCGCATGGAGTGACATCTGGTTTATCGACTGAGAAGAAAGTCCATAGGGCTCGACATGATCGGCGTTTCGGACAGGACAGAGGTCGTCCAGACTGTGAGCAGGACCTTCTCCGACAACTTATTTCCGGTTGGCCCGGCTCTTCCGGTAGTCGCGCGGGGTGAGTCCGGTCGCCGCGTGGAAGACGGACGAGAGGTAGGCGGGGGACGAGAACCCCGTCCGGCGGGCGATTTCGGCGATGGGTTCCTGCGAGCCTTCGAGGCGGCGGCGGACTTCGTCGAGGCGCATGCGCACCGTCTCCTTCTGGACGGAGGAGCGGAGGTCGTCCGCGAAGGCGCGGTCGAGGCGCGTGCGGGAGACGGCGAGTGCGCGGGCGATTTCGTTTGAGCCGAAGGAGTCCGCGAGATGGGCGCGGATGTAGTCGAGGGCCTGGCGCACGAGAGGATCGCGTGCGGCCACCATGTCCGTCGAGGCGCGCGAAACGACGCCGCGCGGGCGGATGAGGACAAGGTCGGGGATTGCCTTTGACGGTCGGTCGGACGCCGACATGATGCGCTCCAGGAGCGCGGCGCCGACGGACCCGGTTCGCCCGATGTCGTGGTCGACGGAGGTGAGGGGGACGGTCTGGTTCTCGCAGACCAGTTCGTCGTTGCCGATGCCGACGATGGACACCTCCTCGGGGACCTTGAGGCGGACGGATTCCGCTGCGGCGAGCACACGCTGCGCGTCCGCGTCGTCGTAGGCGAGGACGGCGAGCGGCTTGGGCGCGCGGAGCAGCAGTCCTCCGAGATGGCGCGTGAAGAGGCGCCAGTCATCGAATTCGCGCGCGCCCATCGATTCGGACAGGATCCAGCAGGGCGGCATGTTGCCGGTCGCCGCGCGCCAGGCGACCGCGAACCCCTCGGCGCGGAGCGCGTGCGAATGACTCCAGGTGGTGGAGGCCCAGGCGGCGTGCGTGAAATGGCGGGCGAGCAGATGCTCGGCGGCGAGGCGTCCGCACGCCCGGTGGTCCGCGCACACACGCGGCACCTTCACCTCGGGATGGTCGATGGTGAGGTCCACCACGGGGACGTGCCGTCGGCGGAGACCCGCCACGAAGGGAACCATGCCCTCGCCGCGCACGGTGACGAGCGCGCCGTCGCCGGTCCAGCCGACCGGGAGGCGGGAGAGCCGATCTGCGAACGTCAAGTGCCAGCCCTGCCTTCGGGCGAAGCGGGCGATGGCCGACATGCGGACATGCGAGGCGGGGCGGACAAGGACGAGGACCGTGTACGATTTCATATCGGACCAGTTTACCACGGATGACGTGATCTTGAAAGTCCATTCGAATATTTATAGCTTTTCGATGTTGTCCGTGCGGACAGGCACATGGTAGAATCTTCACGGTACGGGGAACGTCGGTGTGGTAGCCGCGTGTGAGGACCGTTCAAAATCGGAAATGAGGGCGACATGAAAGAAAGAATGATACTTTTCGCCTTTCTCGTTGCGGCCTGTTCGCTGATTCTGCGTGCTGTGGACGTGGTGGAGGTGACGGCGGCCGGGAAGGAGGCGGTGCGGTATGCGGCGATTGAGGACGCGCTTGGAACCTGTTCGGATGGCGAGACCTTGACGCTGCTCGGCGATGTCGCAGTCCCGGGGAAGCTGGAGATTTCGAAGTCCGTCACCGTCGATCTTGCGGGGTACACGCTGAAGAACGGCAGTGGCTGGTTCATCTGTCCGACGGAGGACGTTGGCACGCTTTCCTTCCGCAACGGCACGATTACGTCGGGGGACTGCTGCTTTGCGTTCGGGGACGGGGCCTACACGGTCAGCGTCTCAAATGTCGTCTTTAACGGGAACACCGTTCTCTATGCATACCGGGACGGCAGTACGTTGGAATTTCAGGACGATTGCCGTGCGCAGATGCGGATTCGTTTTGTGACGTTTGCGTCGAGCCGTGTCAGGAGCCGCTGCATCTTTCGTGGGGGCGTGGTCGCCGGCAAGATCTACGACGATCAGATGTCCCTGGGCAATCTGCTCACTGTCTACGGCGGAAGTTTTGACCAGGATCCCACCACCGTGTTGGCACCAGGGTATGTGGTGGAGGAGGGGACACATGAGGTTCAGGGTGTGACCTGTTCCTATCGTGTCCGTGCGGCGAACGACGACGAGCGGGGCGTCGCGACCGTGACGTGTGTGGACGGCGTCGTGCGTGGCTGCGCGGCGCTGGACATGGCGTTGGCGTCGTGCGCGCCGGACGGCACCGTCACCTTGCTGGAGGACTGCACGGCATCGTTCCCGATTGCCCTGGACAAGGCGATGACCCTGGACCTGAACGGCCATGCGCTGTGCCGTTCCCGGAGCGGGGCTCTCTTTGCGCCGCCAACGGGCGCGGCGGGGATGACGGTGAGGAACGGGCGATGCGAAGCCGCCGACGTGCTGCTTGCGGCGGAAGCCGGAACGGTTGCCGGCACGACGACGTTCGCGGACTGCACGTTGAAGGCACCGGCCCTGTTCCGGGGACGATACCTCGATGTCGCGCTGGTGGACAGCCGCGTGGAGGCCGCCTTTTTCTTCGCGGCGGGAAGCGAGGGGACGGTTGCGGTCTCGGATGGCGCCTATGCGGTGACGGAGGCGCGGCATGCTGGGCGGACGGCCCCTGTACGGATTGCCGCGACGGGCGGACGGTTCAACTTCGACGTGTCGGACGGTCTGCCGGACGGCTATGCGCAGATCTGCGAAGACGCCGTGGTCGAGGGCCTTGCCTGCCGCTACGCGGTCTACCCGGAAGAGGAGGCGAACGCCCGACAGCCGCATGCGGCCCTCGTCCTCTCCGCCGACGGCTCCACGACGAACAGTTTCGATACGGTTGCCGCGGCCATCGCCGCCTGTCCGGACGGCGGGCGCGTGAAGATGCTGAAGTCCAGCACCGTGGACGCCGCCCGGTTGGAGATACCGCGCAGCATGACGCTTGACCTGAACGGCCTCACGCTCGCCAATACGACGGGGGACTTCCTCATGATTCCCGCGGGCGTGACGCTGGAGGTGGACGGCGGAGGCGGGCTCCTCCAGGGATCGGGTTCGGTCTTCCACATGAGCGGCAACGCATCGAAGGTCGTGAACGTGACGAACTGCACGCTGAAGGGGCTCTGCACGCTGTACGGCAGCGCGTCGGCGGTCGTCAATCTCCAGGCGGAAACGTCCGTCCAGACGGCCCTCTTTGCGAGCGGGAACGGTTTCGCCACGCTGAATGTGCGGGGCGGCCACCATGCGTTCACCACCTCCTGGCGAGACCAGAACCAAACGGACCCGAACCAGGGAACGCGCATCCACCTCTTCAGCGGACACTTTGAGAAGAACCCGCTGGAGACGGCGCTGGTCCATCCGCCGGCCCTTGCCGAGGGTACGACGGCATTCTACGAAGAGGGGCATGCCTTTCGCGGCCTTGCCATGCCCTATGCGGTGCATCCCGATGCCGAGACGGCGACGTGGACGCGCGAGGCCGCCTACGCGGGTCTCGTCCATACGAACGTCAATGCGGCGCTCCGCGTCGCGCAGACAACCGGCGGCACGGTGCGGTTGTTGTCGGACATCGCGCACACGGTGGACCTTGCGGGCGGGGCGGGTGAACCGCTCACGCTCGCCTTTGACGGCCATCGGATCGCCGGGACGACGGCGGACGCCCCGACGTGCGGTCTCCACTTGACGGGGGCGAACGCGACGTGGACGCTGGACGGGGCCTCCGTCGCGACCGCCTACCTGGTGGACTGGGACGCGGGCGGGAAGGGAACGTCGCTTGAGGTCACGGGCGAGGGCACGAACACGTGTACGGACATTCTTGTTCCGGGGACGGCGATTCCCGAGACGGGGCTGCTGACGATTTGCGGCGGCTGGTGGGCCCTCGATCCCACGCCCTACGTCACGAACAACCACGTGGTCCTCCAGCGTACGGGTGTCACCCCCTGCCTGTGGCGCGTACGGGACTGGACGAAGGTGACCGCCGAAGGTTGGGACTTCGACCTGGATGATCCCCTCCTGGGCGCGACGGCGACCGGCACGGTCGAGGCGGCGACGGTGGAGGTCGTGCTGACCGGAACCGCCCCGGTCCGTAGGACGTTGCTCGCAGATCTTTCCGGAGTTTCGGTGACAGGCGGCACATTGAAGTTCGTCCCATCGCCCGATCTCCCGCACGACGTGAAGATCGTCTTCGAGAACGGTCGCCTCTTCGCCTGGCAGGCAACCGGCACGCTCCTCGTCTTCCGCTGACGGACCCGCGCCGTCCACGGGTGGATATCCCTGGTGAAGGAATGGAAAACGAAAGGAAAGAACGATCATGAACGGCTTTACCTATCATAATCCTGTGCGTGTTCTCTTCGGTGCGGGAACGCTTGCCGAGACGGGCACGGAGGCGCGGAAACTTGGGAAACGGGCGCTTGTCGTCAGCTACGGCGACGGGAGCGTCGCCGGGGCGCTGGCGAAGATCAGGGCGCTCTTGGCGGAGGTCGGCGTGGCCGCGCAGGAATTCCTCGGCGTGACGCCGAATCCGTCCATCGAGATGGTCGCACGCGGCGTGGCGGTGGCGAAGGCGTTCGGGGCCGACCTGGTCATCGGCGTGGGAGGGGGCAGCGCGATGGATGCCGCGAAGGCCATCGCGGCGGGCTACCTCTACACGCACGGTGACCTCTGGAACATGGTGTACGCAAGCCATTCCAACGTGACGGCGCAGCCGCCCGAGGCGGCGCTTCCCCTGCTCCTCGTCCCGACCCTGCCGGCGACGGGCAGCGAGATGAACATGTGCGCCGTCGTGAGTTCGACGGTCTGGCGGCGGAAGAGCTACATCTGGGCGGACTGCCTCTTTGCGAAGACGGCGGTCCTCGACCCTGAACTGACCTACACGTTACCGCCGTTCCAGACGGCCTGCGGGGCGATTGACGCCATCAGCCACGTCCTTGAAATCTTCGTCAACGGACAGGAGAAGAGCGACCTCCTGCATGAATTCCAGTTGGGCGTCGTCAAGACGATCATGAAGAACCTGCCGCTTGTCCTCGCGAATCCGACGGACGCCGACGCGCGCGCGGAACTGATGTGGGCGGCGACATGCGGCCTCAACGGCTGGGCCTCGCCGGGCGACGCCTGGACGCCGATGCACCAGATCGGCCACGTGCTCACGTCCCGCCACGGCATCAACCACGGCTCGTCGCTCGGCATCGTGATGCCCGCCTGGATGGCCTACTTCAGGCGCCTCCGGCCCGCGCCCTACGAACGTTTCGAGCGGGAAATCATGTCCATCGCCGACTTCAAGGCGTTCATCGCGCGCTGCGGCGTGCCGACGACGCTGGGCGAGAAGGGTGTGACGGAGGCGGACATTCCCGGTATCGTCGCGGACGTGAAGACGGTCTCGTTCAACGCGGCGGGCGTCCTCGCGTCGTATCCGCCGGTCACGGAGGAGATGCTGGCCGAGATCCTGAGGGGGGCGCTCTGATGACGGTTGCGGACATAGCCGGGATGATGGACGTGAGCGCGGTGCAGGCGCAGTCCACGCGGGCGGACATCGAGGCCGTCTGCGCGCTCGCGCGGGAATTCGCCGTCGCCGCCGTCTTCTGCCTTCCCGCGCACGTCCCCTACATGCGCGCGTGCCTGGGTGGCGGCACGCGCGTGAAGCTCGCCTCGGTGAGCGGTTTTCCCGGCGGGGCGGAGACGACCCGCATCAAGGCGGAGACGGCGAAGGAGCTGGTGGGGTTCGGCTGCGACGAGGTGGACATGGTCCACAACATCGCCTGGTTGAAGGCGGGCGACGAACGAGCCTACAAGAACGACATTACCGCCGTCGTTGCGGCGGCGGGCGGACGCCCCGTGAAGGTGATTCTCGAATGCCACTGGTTGTCGGACGAGGAGATCGTGCGCGCCGCGACCTGGAGCGCCGACGCGGGGGCGAGCTGGGTCAAGACCGGCACGGGCTGGGCGCCGACGGGGGCGAGCGTGGCGCGGTGCGCGCTGATGAAACGCGCCGTGGGGGACCGCTGCGGCGTCAAGGCGGCGGGAGGCGTGCGCACGCTGGAGACGCTGCGCGCGCTCCACGCGGTCGGCGTGCGGCGGTTCGGCATCGGTGTGAAGACGGCGCGGACGATTCTGGAGGAGGTGACGCGGGCATGAGCGCATGTACAAGGCCGGTCGTGCTGGCATACGACTTCGGGACGGGCGGGATCAAGGCCGCGCTGTTCGACGAACGGGGCGCGTGCGTGCGCGACGCCTTTGCGGGGTACGAAACGTTCTTCCCGGGGGAAGGCATGCGCGAACAGCGTCCGGTGGACTGGTGGCGCGCCGTCGTCGCCTCCACGCGGGCGCTGGGCGACGTCTCCGCCGTCACGGCGATCGGCGTCTCGGGGCATTCGCTCGGCGTGGTGCCGGTGGATGCGGCGGGACGCCTCCTGCGCACGGCGGTGCCGATCTGGAGCGACGCCCGTGCGTCCGCCGAGGCCGTGGCATTCGGGGCGGATGCGCGGTGGTACGAAAGGACCGGCAGCGGGTTCCCGCCCGGACTCTACCCGGTCTGCAAGCTCATGTGGTTCCGCGCGCACGAGCCGGCGTGGTTCGATCGCGTGGACACGGTGCTCGGCACGAAGGACTGGATCAACTTCCGCCTGACGGGCGTGAAGGCGACGGATCCCTCGTATGCGAGCGGCACGGGCGTCTACGACCTCGCGTGGCGTGCGTACGATCCGGGTCTCCTCGCGGCGGGCGGGGTGCGGGCGTCGATTTTTCCACCAATCGTCCCCGCGACGCAGGTTCTGGGCGAGGTGCTGCCGGACGTGGCGGCGGAACTGGGGCTGCCGTCCGGCGTGAAGGTGGTGGCGGGCGGCGTGGACAACGCATGCATGGCGCTCGGAGCGGGGGCGTACCGGGAGGGGCGGGCGTATGCGTCGCTCGGATCCAGCGCGTGGATCGCCGTTTCAGGCGCGCGGCCCGTCCTCGACGAACGGACGCGGCCCTATGTGTTCGACCACGTGGTGCCGGGGCAGTACGTGAGCGCGCTTGCGATCTTCAGCGCGGGGACGAGCCATGCCTGGCTGCGGGACATCCTGGGACTCGACTTCGCGGAGATGGACCGCCTGGCGGCGACATCCGACGCGGGCGCGCACGGTCTTCTCTTCAACCCCTCGCTGGCGGGCGGAAGCGCGCTCGACGTGTCGCCGGACCTGCGGGGCGCGTTCGTCAACCTCGACCTCCGGCACACGCGGGGCGACCTCGTGCGCGCCGTGATGGAGGGGATTGCGTTCGGGCTGAAGACGGCCCTCGTCGAACTCGCGGACAAGACGGCCCTGACGCCTCCGCTGGCCCTCGTGGGCGGCGGGGCCAAGTCGGCGTTGTGGCGGCAGATCTACGCGGATGTCTTCGCCCTGCCCGTGGTGCGGAATCCCATCGGGCAGCAGTGCGCGGCGCTGGGGGCAGCGGCGCTCGCGGGCGTCGGGACGGGCGTGTGGCGGGATTTCGGCATCGTGGACGCGGCGACCGCCGCCGGGTCCGCCGAGGTGACGCAGCCAGATCCTACCGCCGTCCGCACCCTCTCCGCTGCCTACGCCCGCTTCACCGAGGTCACGCATCTTCTCGGCACGTGGGCACAGCGGCGGCACGCCCGTTCCCTCCCCCGCCCCGTCGCCGTCCAGGACGGCGGCGACGGGGATGGGGTCGGGCAGCTCCACGACCTGGCGCAGCTTCTTCGCGGCGACCTTGTAGCACATCACGGTCGTGTAGCGGAGCGCGAGCGCGTTGAATCTAATACTTGTAAATCTTTCGCGTTGTCCAGGCAGATGGGAACATGATAGAATCTCTCCGTTCGCGGAAGATGCCTGTGCCGGGCGTTCGTACAGGAGGCAATTTGTACAAGACATCAAGGCGTCCATAAGAGTTGGAGACATGATGAAGAGAGAGTTTGAACGGAAAATGCGGATGGTGGGCCTGCTGTGCGGCGTTGCCGTGGCGTCGATGGCCGGCGTGTTCGATTTCGAGACGGGCGACCTGCAGGGATGGCAGGTCGTCGAAGGGACGTTCGGAAAGCCGGTGACGGACCGCGCGAAGGAACACAACGCGGACAGGCCCTACACGAAGGGGGGACGTTTCTTCCTCTCCACCTTGGAGACGGCGCGGGACACGCCCAGCGACGCCCAGACGGGGTGGATCGAGAGTCCGCTTGTCCGGTTGTCCGCACCGACAATTTCCTTTCGGATCGGCGGCGGGCGGGCGGCCTCCCTTTCGCTCGTGGACCGCGCGACGGGACGGGTCTACGCCACCGCCACGGGCGCCGATTCCGAGACGATGCGCATTGTCACGTGGAACGTGCCGGATGCCGTTGGCCGCGATGTCTTTTTCCGCGTGACGGACGAGGCCGTCGGAGGCTGGGGGCATGTGACGGTGGACGACATCGCCTTCGAGGGAACGGTCGGCGCGGCCGACTTCGCGGCGCGGAAGGCCGACCGCGAGAAGGCCCTGCCCACGGATTTCCCCGCCTCCGCGCCGGACGCGCCACGGGTCCTGATTGTCCGCGCCTCGGGAGAGCCGGACCTTGGAACGCCGCTGGCGGCGGCCCTGAAGGGGCGCGTCGCGCTCGCGCAGGCGGATGCGCCGCGCGCGAAAGGGCGCCTTGCGGCGGAGGCGTTCGACCTCGTGCTGCTGCAGGGCGGCCCGGAGCTGGCGGCGTTCGTGGCGGCGGCGACGGCGAACGGGCCCGAGACGAAGGTGGCGTGGGCGGTCACGAAGCCGTGCAACACGTGGGGCCTGCTGTCGACGGGCGTGCCGCTCCATTTCCTCCAGGGGCGTCCGCCGAAGGCCGCAGCGGATCGCCTTGCGGGCGTCGCCGCGCAGATACTGGGCCTCGACCCCGTGCCGGAGGAGGCGTTCGCTCGTGCGGAGAAGGCAATCCGCGAACTCGGCGCGCAGTTCCCCGCCTATCCCGCCGCCGCGCACCTGGAGGCGCTGGCGCGCCTGCGCGCGGCGGCGGCGCGCCCCGCCGCCTTCGACGCCTTCCTCCGCCAGGCGCTCGTGCGCGACAATCCGCTCGTCGCCGCGCACGAGATCGTCTACACGACGCGCGCGATGTGGCGGGTGGACCACCACAACACGGCGACGCTCTTCCAGCGCGGCGAGATCAACGAGGGCAGCTACGCGACGCAGGGCGCGCTCAAGGCGCTCGACGCGAAGACGGGGCGGACGCGCGTGATCGTGCCGGAGGAGAAGGGGCGCACGGTGCGCGACCCCGAGGTGGACTACGACGGGAAGCGGATCGTCTTCTCGATGCGCGCGGGGCGGGCGGACGACTACCACGTCTACACGGTCAACGCCGACGGTTCGGACCTCCGGCAGCTCACGCGCGGCGCGGGCGTGAGCGACATCGACCCCGTGTGGCTGCCAGACGGCGACATCGTCTTCAGTTCCACGCGCGAGCCGAAGTACTGCATGTGCAACCGCCACATCATGGCGAACCTCTTCCGCATGACGGGAGAGGGGAGGAACATCCACCAGATCGGGAAGTCCACGCTCTTCGAGGGGCACACGACGATCCTGCCCGACGGCCGCCTCCTCTACGACCGCTGGGAGTACGTCGACCGGAACTTCGGCGACGCGCAGGGCCTCTGGACGTGCAACCCGGACGGGACGGGCCATGCGCTCTACTGGGGCAACAACACGACGAGCCCCGGCGGCGTCTTCAGCGCCCGCCCCCTCCGCGACCCCTCGCGCGTGATCGCGACGCTCGGGAGCTGCCACGACCTGCCCTGGGGCGCGCTCGGCCTCCTCGACCGCGCGCGCGGTGTGGAGGGGCGGGAGGCCGTGCTGCGGACCTGGCCCGCCGACTTCCGCGCGCGCATCCACACGGACGGGCAGGACTTCGACTCGACGCGCCCCCTCGCGGTCAAGTACGCCGACGCCTTCCCGCTCGACGACGCGCACTTCCTCTGCTCGCGCACGATCGGGCGCGGCGCGGAGATGGCGCTCGTCTACCTCGACCTGCACGGCAACGAGGTCGTCTTCCACCGGGACGGCCCCGGCTGCCACGCGCCGACCGTGCTGCGCGCGTCGAAGCGCCCCGTCGTGCGCAGCACGGCGCGCACGTTCGACGCCCCGCACGCGCCGGGCCGCTTCTACGTCCAGAACGTCTACGTGGGCACGCACATGAAGGGCGTCGCGCCCGGCACGGTGAAGGCCCTGCGCATCGTCGAGTCGCCCGAGAAGCGGAACTGGACGCGGCCGCGCGGCTGGTTCGGCCACGGCGAGATGGCCCCCGCCATGAACTGGCACAGCTTCGAGAACAAGCGCATCCTCGGGACCGTGCCCGTGGAGGCGGACGGCAGCGCCTCCTTCGAGGTGCCCGGCAACACCTACGTCTACTTCCAGGCGCTTGACGCCGAGGGGAAGATGGTGCAGTCCATGCGCAGCGGCGCCTATGTGCAGCCGGGCGAGACCTACGGCTGCGTGGGATGCCACGAGAACCGCGTGGGCGAGGCGGCGCCCGTCTCGGCGAAGCCGGCCGCCCTGGCGCGCGCGCCGTCGAAGCTGGACGGATCCTACAACCTGCGCGGACTGGAGAAGGGCACGCCGCCGCACCTCTACTCGTTCCAGCGGGAGGTCCAGCCCGTCTTCACGGCGAAATGCGTCGCCTGCCACGACTACGGGAAGAAGGCGGGGGAGAAGCTGAACCTCAGCGGCGACCGGGGCGCGTACTTCGCGACGAGCTACGTCGACCTCTGGGCGCGGGGCGTTGTGAAATGCGTCGGCGGCGGCCCCGCCGAGATCCAGCCCGCCTACTCGTGGGGCGCGCACGCCTCGAAGCTCACGAAAAAGCTCTACGGCCACGCGGGCGTGGCGCTGACGGACGACGAGCGCGACCGCCTCATCACCTGGATGGACCTCAACGCGCCGTACTATCCGCGCTACGAGAGCGCCTACCCCGACAACCCCGGCGGGCGCATGCCGCTCACCTTCGCGGAGCTCGCGCGCCTGGAGAAGCTCTGCGGCACGTCCGTCGCCTGCACGCACGCCCAACGCCAGCGCGAGCAGCTGGACTTCGACCGCCCGGACTGCTCGCGCATCCTCGCGGGGGCGAAGGACGCGGCCGTGCGCGAGGCGGCGCGCGCGCTCATCCGCCTCGGCGGCGAACGCCTCCGCGCGACGCCGCGCGGCGACGTGGAGGAGGGCTTCACGCCCTGCGCGAAGGACCTGGAGCGCGAGGCGCGCTACGAGGGCCGCCGCGCCGAGGAGCGCCGGTCCTACGAGGCGATCCGGAAGGATTGATTTCCCGCTCGCATTTCGCACTGATTTGTTGTAAAGTAAAGGCTTCCTCACGACGAATGGAGTTGAAGCTGGAGATTACGGAATGTCAGACAGTCTGAATGTGAAGCCGGCCGGATCGTGCCGGTGGGATGCGGCGAGCCTGGGCGAGATCATGCTGCGGCTCGATCCGGGCGATGGGCGTATCCACACCGCGCGCGCGTTCAGGGTGTGGGAGGGCGGCGGCGAGTACAACGTCGTGCGCGGGCTTCGGCGCTGCTTCGGACTGCGGACGACGGCGGTGACGGCGTTCGCGGACAATCCTGTGGGGCGGCTCGTGGAGGACTTCATGCTCCAGGGCGGCGTGGACGTGAGCCATGTCCGCTGGACGCCGTTCGACGGCATCGGGCGGACGGTGCGCAACGGGCTCAACTTCGTCGAGCGCGGCTTCGGCTGCCGGGGGGCGCGCTCCTGCGCGGACCGCGGCCTCACCGCCGTCTCGCAGCTGAAGCCGGGCGACGTCGACTGGGACGCGCTCTTCGGCCAGGAGGGCGTGCGCTGGTTCCACACGGGCGGCATCTTCGCCGCGCTCTCCGAGACGACGGCCGAGGTCGCCATCGAGGCCCTGAAGGCCGCGAAGCGGCACGGCACCGTGACCTCCTACGACCTCAACTACCGCGCGTCGCTCTGGAAATCCATCGGCGGGCAGGCGAAGGCACAGGCGGTGAACCGCGAGATCGCGAAGTACGTGGACGTGATGATCGGGAACGAGGAGGACTTCACCGCCGCGCTCGGCATCGCGGTGGAGGGTGTGGACGCGAACCTGACGACGCTGCCCGTGGAGGGCTTCGGGCGCATGATCGAAAAGGCCGTTTCGCTCTACCCGAACTTCAAGGCCGTTGCGACGACGCTGCGCAGCGTCACGTCGGCGACGGTGAACGACTGGAGCGCGCTCTGCTGGTACCGGGGGCGGCTCCACCAGGCGGTGGCGCGCCCGGGGCTGGAGATCTACGACCGCGTGGGCGGCGGCGACTCCTTCGCGTCGGGCCTCATCTACGGCTTCATGGCCTTCGACGACGCGGAGAAGGCCGTCAACTACGGCGCCGCGCACGGGGCTCTGGCGATGACGACGCCGGGCGACACGTCGATGGCGACGAAGGCGGACGTGGAAAAGCTGGTGGGAGGCGGTTCGGCCCGCGTCGACCGGTAGGGACCCGATGAAGATTTCTGCGAAAGCCCGCTACGGTCTGCGGATCCTCCTCGACGTGGCGCTTCACGAGACGCACGCGCGCCCGCGCACGATCAAGGAGATCGCGGACGCGCAGGGGATCTCCGAGAAGTTCATCAGCCGCATCGTCGTGCCGCTGCGCGAGCGGGGGATGATCAAGTCGGAGCGCGGCAAGCTCGGCGGGTTCCGCCTCGCACAGGCACCGAGCGACATCACGCTCCTCGCCGTCATCGAGACGCTGCAGGGGCCGATCTCGCTCGTGGACTGCGTGGCGGACAAGGCCGGCTGCGTGAGGTCCGGCACCTGCGTCGCCCGTTCGGTGTGGACGGACGTCAACACCGCCGTGCGCGCGGCGCTGCGGGGCATGACCCTGGAAACCGTGCTGGAGCGCGTGCGCGGCGGCACGTCGGTTCCGTCGGCGCTGGCCGAGTATTCCATTTGAATGTGAAGGGGACAGGGAACGGGATGAAGATCGCGGTTGGACTTTCCGGTGGCGTCGATTCGAGCGTGGCGGCGCTCCTCCTGAAGGAGCAGGGCCACGAGGTCGTGGGCGTCACGATGAAGCTCTGGAGCGGGGCGTACCGGGGCGGGACGCGCGATGCGTGCTATGGTCCGGGCGAGGCGGAGGACATCGACCGCGCGCGTGGCCTTGCCGAAGCGCTTGGCATCGCCTATCGCGTCTTCGACTGCTCGGCGGCCTACGAGCGCGCGATCGTGGGATATTTCCGCGAGACGACGCTTGGCGGGCGCACGCCGAACCCGTGCGTGATGTGCAACGCGGCGATGAAGTTCGGCCTGCTGCCGCAGCTCGCGCGCGAGGCGGGGGTGGTGTTCGACCGGTTCGCGACGGGGCACTACGCACGCATCGTCGAGACGGGCGGCCGCTTCGCCGTACGGCGCGCGGCGGATGAGAAGAAGGACCAGAGCTACTTCCTCTACCGCCTCTCGCAGGAACAGCTGGCGGGCGTCCTCTTTCCGCTTGGAGAGCTGACGAAAGGCGAGGTGCGGCAGATCGCCGCCGCGCACGGGCTCGCGGCGGCGGACAAGGCCGACTCGCAGGACTTCTACTCCGGCGAGAAGGACGAGCTGATCGGCGCGCCGCCGAAGGCGGGCGAGATCGTCGACCTCGCGGGGCGCGTCCTCGGGAAACATGCGGGGTACTGGAACTTCACGGTCGGGCAGCGGAAGGGACTGGGCGCGTTCGGTCCCGATCCGATTTACGTCGTGCGCCTCGACGCCTGCCGCAACCGCGTCGTCGTGGGGCGGCGCGCGGAGGCGTTCGTGAAGGCGTTCACGGTGGCGGACCTCCACTGGATGGCGCAGGCGCCGACCGAGGCGCCGTTCTCCGCCCTGGTGAAGGTGCGCTCGACGGGGGATCCGCTCGGGCCGGTCGTCTTTGAGAAGGGGACGTGCCGGGTGGAGGGGGAAGGGCTCTTCGGCGTGGCGCCGGGGCAGTCCGCCGTCTTTTACGATGAAACGGGAACCATTCGGTGTGGAGGCGTGATCGCATGACGCGACAAGAGGAAATCCGAAAGCTGGCGGCGGAACGGAAAGCCGTCATTCTCGCACACAACTACACGCGGGGCGAGGTGCAGGACGTCGCCGATTACACGGGCGACTCGCTGGAGCTCGCGCGCAAGGCAGCGACGGTGGAGGCGGAGGTGATCGTCTTCTGCGGCGTCTACTTCATGGCCGAGACGGCGGCGATCCTGAACCCGGGGAAGACGGTGCTCATCCCGGAGCCGTCCGCCGGATGCCCGATGGCGGACATGATCACGGGCGAGCAGGTGCGCGCGCTCAAGGCGCGGCATCCCGGCGCGAAGGCCGTCTGCTACGTGAACTCGACCGCCGAGGTGAAGGCCGAGTGCGACATGTGCGTGACGAGCGGAAACGCCGAGCGCGTGATGCGCACGTTCGGTCCCGACGAACAGATCCTCTTCGTGCCCGACCAGCACCTTGGCGGACACATCGCCGGGCTCCTGGGGCGCACGTACACGCTGTGGCCGGGCTACTGCCCGACACACCAGATGATCACGGTAAAGGGGATCGAGGCGGCGCGTGCCCTCCATCCGGGGGCGCCGGTCCTCGTCCATCCGGAATGCCCGAAGGACGTGCGCGCGGCGGCCGACCATGCGCTCTCGACGGGGGGCATGTGCGCGTTCGCGCGCGCGAGCGCGGCGCGGGAGATCATCGTCGGCACCGAGACGGGCATCCTGCACCGCCTCCGCAAGGAGAACCCGGGCAAGGCCTTCTACCCCGTCAGCGAGCGGATGGTCTGCCCGAACATGAAGAAGACGACGCTCGACAACCTTGCCGAGTGCCTGCGCGAGATGAAGACCGTCGTGACCGTTCCCGAGCCCATTGCCACGCGCGCGCGGCGGACCGTGGAGGCGATGCTCGCCATACCCTGAACAGTGAGGACGAACCGACATGGCACTCAACCGCCTCGCACTTGATGCAGGACTCTTCCGGGGGCTTTCCGTTGCGGAGATCGATGCGCTGATGCTGCGTCTCAACGGCGTGAGGAAAACGTATCGGAAGGGTGAAACGGTCGTTCACGCGGGGTTGAAGGCCAATCGGCTGATGCTCGTGGTGGCGGGGCATCTGCACGTGTACGAGCAGATGTCCGACGACCGGCCGGTGCTGGTGCGCGAAATCGGCGCGGGGGAGGTGTTGGGGCTCTGGATCCTGCACGTGCCTGAGATCGGATGCTGGCCGGGAACGGTCGTGGCGGTGGAGAACTGCGCGCTCGTCTCGCTCGACATGGAACGCGCGCGCGCGTTGTTCCAAGATCGGCATGAGGCAACGCACGTCACCGTGCAGTTGTCGGTCAACGCCGCGCAGCTGCTCTCGCGTGAACTCTTCACGACGTGGCGCAAGCTCGCGGTGATGGACGCCCAGACGATCGAGGCGCGCGTCAAGATCTTCCTTTCCGAACTCAACAACGAAAGCGGCAACACCGGCGAGGTGACGGTGCCGTTCAACCGCGAGCGGATGGCCGAGTACTTCGGCGTGACGCGCCCATCGCTCTCCCGTACGCTCTGCCAGATGCGCGACCGTGGTCTGCTCACGTGGGAGAAGTGCCATTTCCGCATCGCGTTCTGAACAGATCCCCGCTTTTTTGAAAATCCCGCCCGATGCATCTGCATCGGGCGTTTCGTTTTCTGAGATTGTTTCAGGAATCGCAATGAAATTTTAGTTTTGAATATCTTGTACTTCCGTGTTGACTTGTGGTGGGGAATAGTGTTTAATAATGTCAACAAATGTCAGAGCCAGGCAGACAGAGTGTCGAGACGACGAATCGGCGGCCCACCGCGTTGATGGGCACGTTCGCGCGTAGTCTCGACCCGAAGAAGCGTCTCACGATTCCGAGCGTGTGGCGCGCGGCTCTGGGGCCTGATCTGGTGTATGTGGTACCTGATCCACGCCGGCGATGCCTCCAGCTCGTCCCTCGGGACGTGATGGAGGCAAAGCTGGCAAAATACCAGGAACTGGCGCTTGGCGACGCGGAGGTCAACGATGCGCTGGACGCAATCAGTGCCGCGTCGGAAATGCTGGAATTTGACGTCCAGGGGCGCATCCGCATCAACGATGCGTTGCTCGATTTTGCAAATCTGAAGGGCTCTGTCGTCCTGAAGGGCGGCTTCCGCATGGCCACGATCTGGCCGGAGGAGGCTGTGGCCGAAGGGACGGAAGAGCGGATGGCGAAACTGGGTGCCGCGATGGCGAGGCTGAAGTTCTGAGGAGGAATGGGAATGCATGTACCAGTCCTTCTTCGGGAAACGGTGGAGTCCCTTGCGGTTAGGCCCGGCGGCGTCTACGTCGACGGCACGCTGGGGCGCGCCGGCCATGCGTGCGCGGTTCTGGCGCGGGCCGGAAACGGGGCGACCCTGGTGGGCATCGACCGGGACGAACAGGCGCTCCAGGAGAGCGCGGAGCGGCTGAAGGCCGTTGCCGGCGCACGGGTGGAGCTTGTACATGGACGGCACGGCGACCTTGCGGCGCTCGTGCGGGAAAGGGGCATTGATGAAGTCGATGGGATCCTGCTTGATCTGGGCGTTTCGAGTCCTCAGCTGGACGAAGCCGGACGCGGCTTCAGTTTTCGGAGCGATGGACCCCTTGACATGCGGATGGACCGGTCGCGGGGCCTGACGGCCGCCGATCTCATCGCGACGAAGGACGAGGACGCGCTGGCGGCGACGTTCCGCACGTTGGGCGAGGAGCCCCAGGCGCGGCGGATCGCGCGGGCCCTCGTGCGCGCGCGGGAGAAGGCGCCGCTCGTGACCACGGGGCAGCTCGCGGACCTGGTGGAGCGGACGGTGGGGCGCCACGGGGCGCACCACCCCGCGACGCGCGTCTTCCAGGCGCTGCGCATGGAGGTCAACGACGAGGTGGGCGAACTGGAGCGGGCGCTCGCGGGCGGGCTCGACCTGCTGAAGCCGGGCGGACGCTTCGTGGTGATCACCTTCGAGAGCATCACGGACCGGATCGTGAAGCGGTTCTTCGCCGCGCATGCCGGGAAGATGGTGTCGCTCCAGCAGGGTGGCGCGCGCTGGGAGGGCGACCTCCCGCGCGTGCGCCTCGTGACGCGCCATGCGCTCATGGCGACGGACGAGGAGATGGGGTTGAATCCACGGGCGCGCAGCGCGAAGCTGCGCACAGCGGAGAAGATGTGAGATGAGAAGGAACAGGAAAGTCAAGAAAAACGCCGCCCTCAAGTCGGGCACGATGGGCATCGCGTCCCTGATCGTTTCGGCCCTGATCATGACGATGATCTACTACGTGCTCGATTCGCGGTGTACGCTGATCGCGCGCGACATTGGGAAGGTCGAGCGGCGCTTCACGCAGCTGGAGGCCGAGTGCGTGCGCGAGGCGGCGCGGTGGGACGAACTCAAGGTCACGGAGCGCCTGACCGAGAAGCTGAACCGTTTTGGTCTGGAGATGCGCTATCCGCGCCAGGACCAGATCGTGCGCATGACGGCCGACGGGAGGCCGGCGGTGGGGCAGATTTCCGTTGCGCGCGCTCAGGCGCGGGCGAAGGCGGCGGACGTGGCGTTCAATGACGCCGTGCCCGCGTCGTCGCGCCCGCCGGCGAAGCGCGGTGGCGCGGTGGCGAAGCGGACGGCGCGCCGCTGAGGGGAGAGGCGGACGTGACGCTGTCCGGACGAAACGAGATTGCGCGGTTCGCCCTGCCGTTCGCCGGTCTGGGCCTGGTCGCGGCGGGTCTCGCGGTCCGGCTCGTCTACCTGCACCTCGACCTCGTGACGACCAGGCCACCCGCCCCCAACTACATCTTCACGCGCTACACGCAGGGGCAGCGCGGGACGATCTTCGACGCGCGCGGCGTCACGCTCGCCGTGACCAAGCCTGTGTGGGAATACCGCCTCGACTCCCTGGAGGCGACGAAGGATCCCGTCAACCCCCGCAAACCGATCACGCCCCAGCGGCGGATGGAGAAGATCAAGACGGTGGCGACGTGCCTGAACCTGCCGCTCGTTTCCGTCATGGACGCCTATGCGCGCCCGAACCGGCGCTACCAGTATCTCGCCACGAGCGACGACCAGGAGGCGCACGACACGCTGGCGAACCCGGCCAACCACTTTCGGGAACTCGCCATCCTTGAAAAGCAGGTGCGCGTCTACCCGCAGGGCCGCCTCCTCTCGCAGACGCTGGGCTTCGTGAGCAAGGACCCCGCGCACGCCGTGGGCGGGGCCGGTCTCGAACTGCGCTACGAGAAGTACCTCAAGGGCACGCCCGGACAGGTCCACGGCGCGAAGGACGCCATCGGGCGCGAGGAGCGCAGTCGCCGTGACCTCGACATCGACGCACGCCCGGGCTGCGACGTCCATCTCACGATCGACCACAACGTCCAGTTCGAGACCGAGCGGATCCTGCGCGAGGGCCTGGTTCGGCACCGGGCGGAACGCGTCTGGGCGATCGTCCTCGCCGTGAAGACGGGCGCCATCCTCGCGATGGCCTCGCTGCCGGACTACGAGCCCGAGCAGTTCAACAAATCGCCCGACGACGCCAGGGTCAATCGCGCCATTTCGGAAAGCTACGAACCCGGCAGCGTGATGAAGACGATCACCGCGTGCGCCGTCCTGAACGAGGGCATGTTCGGACCTGATTCCCAGATCAGCACGGCGCGGAACGACCCGAACTACTACCGTCTGCCCGGCGACGCGGGACACCGTTGGGAGGCCACCATCAGCCTCCGCGACGCGCTTGTCCACTCCTCGAACATCGTTTTCGGCAAGCTCGGCTGCGACCTCGGCCCCCGCCGCCTCTGGGAGTACATGGCTGCCTTCGGCTTCGGACGCAAGACGGGCGTGGAGCTGCCGGGCGAGGAGACGGGCATCATCCCGAACTGGCAGCGCTGGGACAAGGTGAAGTGGTCCCGCGCGCCCATCGGCCAGGGCGTCGCCGTGACGGCGCTCCAGCTCGCGGCCGCCTACGCGGCCATCGGCAACGACGGCGAACTGCTGCGCCCCTACCTCGTCGAGAAGGTCGTGCAGGCCGACGGCGAGGAGATCTACCGTCACCACCGCGACGTGGTGGGGCGGCCCATCGCGGCGTCCGTCGCGCGCACGGTGCGCGAGATGATGATCGGCGTCGCGAAGAAGGGCGGCACCGCCAAGCGCGCCGCCGTGCCCGGCTACACCGTCGCGGGCAAGACGGGCACGGCGCAGATGAAGGAAGGGCGCGGCTACTCGTCGACGAACTACAACGCCTCGTTCATCGGCATCGTCCCCGCCACGAGGCCCGAGATCGTCATCCTCGTCACCTACCAGAAGCCGTTCCACTGCCGCAGCCGCGCGACCTCGGAGGCCGCCGGCGTGCCGATGTTCAACCACCAGGGCGGCCTCTGCGCCGCGCCGACCTTCCGCGAAATCGCCTCGGTCGTGCTGCGCTACCTGGAGGTCGAGCCAGACATCCCGGACGAGGTGCCGGAGGAAGAAGAGGAGGATCTATGAGGATTTTCGGCATCACGGGGACGAACGGCAAGACGACGACCGCCTGGATCCTGCGGGAGTTCCTTGGCGGCGGCGGGCTCGTCACCACCGTCGAGGTGGACACGGGCACGCGCCGCTTCTCCTCGGGCTACACGACGCCGCCCCTGAAGGCCCTGAAGGAGATCTTCGCCGAGATGGAGGCGAACGGCCTCGCGGACTGCGTGATGGAGGTCTCGAGCCACGCGATCCACCAGCGCCGCACGGGCGACACGGTCTTCGCGGGCTGCGCTTTCACGAACCTCACCGAGGACCACCTGGACTACCACAAGACGATGGAGGCGTACTTCGAGGCGAAGGCCGATCTCTTCCGCCGCCTCGCGGAGACGAACCCCGGCGCGCCGGCGGCGATCTGCGTGGACGGCTCCTACGGGCGGCGCCTCGCCGCGCTGTGCCGCGCGCTGCCGCTCACGACGATCCCCTGCGGGTTCGCCGCGTCGGACCCGGCGCTCGTCGCGGAGGTCGAGGCGCGCTGCCCGCTCGTCGGCCGCTACAACGTGCAGAACGTCCTCCTCGCCGCCGCGCTCGCCGAGGGCGCGGGCGTTCCGCGCGACGCGATCCGCGCGAAGATCCCCGCGCTCACGCCGCGCTGGGGGCGCCTGGAGCGGGTGAAGACGCGGAGCGCGGCGGAGGTGTTCGTGGACTACGCGCACACGGACGACGCGCTCGCGAACGTCCTTTCGACCGTGCGGGAATTCGCGAAGGGAAAGGTGTGGGCGGTGTTCGGCGCGGGCGGCGACCGCGACACGCGCAAGCGTCCGCTCATGGGCGCGGCGGCGGCGCGCTTCGCGGACCACCTTGTCGTCACGAGCGACAACCCGCGCAGCGAGGACCCGTGCGCCATCATCGACCAGATCGTCGCAGGCATCCCCTCCGGCACGGATGCCGTCGTCGAGCCCGACCGGCGCGCGGCGATCCACCTCGCGCTGGAGCGGGCGGCGCCGGGCGACGTGGTGGTCGTCTGCGGAAAGGGGCACGAGACGACGCAGACCATCGGGAGCCGGGTCCTCCACTTCGACGATCGGGAAACATGCGCGGCGTTCTGACAGGTCTGCTGCTGGCGGTTCTGCTGGCGGGATGCGAGACGGCGACGACGCCCTGGGTGCGGGGGACGGTCACGCCGGGACTGCCACGGCGCACCGAAAAGTTCCCGTCCGACGTGGCGTTCTGCGTCGCGAAGACGGAGAAGCGCGTGAAGGCGGCGTTCGAGGAGGCGCTGCGGGCGCGCGGTTTCGAGGTCGTGGAGACGGAGGAGGCGTGCGACGTGATCGTCAAGGTACAGGTCGGCTCCTGGGAGTTCAACGACGCGGGCTTCGGCGGACGCGGTACACGTGACGACATGGAGCTTTCCGTGGCGCTCGTCGACCGGCGCCGGAAGCGCGTCCTCGGGCGGTCGAACATCTCCCTGCGGTCGGATTTCAGAATCATCGGGAAGTACGTCGATGGGCTTTAGACTCAAGCTGGATTTCGCGGCGTGGCGGGCGACGGCGGAGACGCCGAAGCCGGATGTCTCCTTCGTGCCGCCGCTGGAGCGGCGGCGCCTGACGGGCGTCGAACGGGCGGCGCTCGGCGTGGCCTGGCGGGTGCGTCCGGCGGACGAAGTGCCGGTCGTCTTCGCCTCGCGCTGGGGCGAGATCGGCGTGACGGCGAAGCTGATGCGGCAGTTCCACGCGGAGGGCGAGATGTCCCCGGCCGGTTTCTCCGCCTCGGTCCACAACGCCGCGCCGGGGGTCTTTTCGCTCCTTACGAAGAACCATGCGCCCTACACGGCGATTGCGGCGCGCGACCGGTCGCTGGAGGCGGGGCTCCTGGAGGCGCTGGCCCTGTGTGCCCCGGTCGTGTTCGTCTTTGCGGAAGAGGCGACGCCCGACCTCTACGCCGACGCTTTCCCGGATCCCCAGGCGGGATGCGCGGTCGCGCTGCGCCTGACGCCGTGCGCGGACGGGGAGGTCGAGGCGGTGTTCCGCCATGCGGCGATGCCGCCGGCCGGCGTGGAGGCGCTCGTCGATTTCCTGGAAGGGCGGCGCGCGGTGTTCGCCACGTCGGACGTCGTCCTGACGCGCACGGGGCCGTCCCGATGAAGGGACCGCTCTGGAAGCGGCTGCCGCGCAGTCTTCTCGGAGGCTGCTTCTTTGTGTTCTACGGCCTTGGGTCCCTCGCGATCGGGGGGCTCCTCTTTCCCCCCCTCGCGCTCGTCGGCGCGCGCCGCGCGATGCGGGCGCTCGTGCGTGCGGGCTGGCGGCTCTTCGTGTGGGGCGGACGGTGGACGGGACTTTTCCGCATCGTAATCTCACCCGCCGGCCGTGCCCGCCTCGCGACCGCGCGCGGGTGCGTCGTCGTGGCGAACCACCTCACGCTCATCGACATCGTGGTCCTCATGGCGCTTCTGCCGGACGCGACGGCGGTCGCGAAGGCCGCCGCGCGCGGCAACTTCTTCTATTCGCGCATCGTGCGGGGGGTGTTCCTCGTGAACGACGATCCGCTGCGCGTCCTGGAGGAGGCGAAGAAGGTCCTCGCGCAGGGTGTGGATCTCGTCGTCTTCCCGCAGGGGACGCGCGTCCCTGCGGGCGCGCCGCGCCGTCCGCTCCGCCGGGGTGCCGCGCAGATCGCACTCCACGCCGTGGTGCCGGTCCTGCCCGTCCGGATTGCGTGCGACCCGCCCGTTCTCGCGAAGGGGCAACCCTGGTACGACCTCGCGGACCGCACGATTGTCTGGACCCTGCGCGTCGGCAACCCAATCCCCGTCCCGATAAACGCGGCAGGCCCCGCCCCGACGGACGCAGCAAGCTGCGTCCCTCCCGCCGTCCCCACAACGGGAACCCACGCCGCCGCCGTCGCCCTCACGGAAACGATCCGTGCGCGTCTGGAGTTGTAGCGGAGGGGACGGCGGTGTGGTACGCGGCGCGCCGAGGACGTCGCGCCGCCCTTGGCGCATGGCGGCGAATGGCATGGCGGCAGGTGAAAGCGCCGTATCCTGTGCTATAATTGCCGCATGTTCCCGTCATCCATCCTCCGCACCCTCGTGGGCGCGTGCGCGCCGTTCATGCGCCTCCCGTTGGGGACGCGCCTCGCGCTCGCGGCGCTGGCCGCGTGCTGCACGCTCCGCGGCGGCGGCAAGGGCGC
>URIT01000039.1 GCA_900547945.1 uncultured bacterium | reverse complement strand
GCCGCCTCGGCGGCGGCCTCGGCGGCGGCGGAGAGGGAGGCGGAGCGCACCACGCCGTTCCCGCCGCCGGCGTCGGCGGCGAGCTTCGGCGCGGACATGAGGTCGTAGGCCGGCGTGATGTCCGCCGCCCCTCTCACGCGCTCGACCTTCGGCACCACGAGGCGCGGCAGGGCCGCCAGGTCGTCGGGCACGGTCGGCGCCTCGATCGCGGCGATCTCCTGGCGCGGCATCCACTCGGTCGGCGCCACCTTCGCGGGATCCGGCGCGGGCTCGGCGAGCGTCGCGGCGACGGCGGCGGCGGGCATCTCGGGCGCAATGGAGCTCTTCTCGGCGGAGGAAAGGCGCTCAACCCGCTCCTCCTGCTTCTCGGCGTCCGGGGCGGCGGCGGGACGCGGCAGCTCGGCCTTCTCAAGCAGGAAGGGATCGCCGTCCATCTTCCGCACCTGCATCACGGGCAGCTCCTTCGTCCACTTGCGCGCGTCCCGGATCTCGCCGCGCAGCGGGGCGAACGCGCAGTCCGAGCAGGCGTACATCAGGAGGACGTGCGTGGCGCAGGAGACCACGAGCGCCGTGATCAGCAGGAACAGGCTCGCCTCACGGGAGATTCCGCTCGTCTCCTTCTCGTCCTCGAATTCAAAGTTCGCGTCCATGCTCTCTCCGTTTAGCGGGTTCCGTTCGTCTTGGGATAGCGCTTCGCGCGCTCGGCGTCGAGGTCATCCGCCTCCTTGCCCCGTCCCTGCCGGCGCAGGATCGCGGCGGCCTGCTCCAGCGCGCGCGGCACGATCTCCGGATCGTCGAAGAGCGTCCCCACGAGCATGTGGTAGCCGAGGGCGGCGGCGCTGTCGCCCCGCGCCTCCTCGTTCGCGGCGAGCGCGGCGTAGGCCCGCACGCGCACGGCGATGAGCTCGGGCGAGTTGGCGCGCTCCACGGCTTCGGTCAGGTGCGCCTTCGCCTCGTCGAAGAGGGCCTGGGACGTCTCGATCCGGCCCAGCGCGAGCGCGGCCTTCGCGCCGCTCGCCGTCTTCGCGCCTGTCGCAAGGGCGCGCGTGTAGGCGGCAACGGCGGCGTCCGTCTCGTTCAGGCCCTCATGCGCCTCGCCCGCGAGCGTCGCGCCGATCTGGTTCCAGTCCGAACCGATCTTGCGTTTCTCGATGACCTGGGCGGCCTTGAGGGACGCCGCGTAGTTCGTGACGCCCGCCGTGAACTCCGCGAGCCACGCAAGCTCACTCGGCGGCATGCGGTCGACGGCCTTCGTGTCCAGCAGGCCCGCGAAGATCTGCGCCGCTTCGCGCTCGCCCCCCCGCTTCTGGAGGATGAACGCGAGCTCCAACCGCGTCTCGCGCTCGAACTCCGCCGGCGGCTTCGCCTCCAGCGCGGCGCGGAAGTGTCGCTCGGCCTCCGGCGCGTCGCCGATGCCGTTCGCCGCCACGCCCCACCAGTACAGCGCCTCCGCGCGCTTCGCGAACGCCGGGAAGCGGCGCGAAAGCTCGTCCAGCGACCGCTCCGCCGCACGGTACTCCTTCTTGCGCAGCTCCTCCATCGCGCGCGCATAGAGCGCCTCGCTCGCGAACGGCGAGTCGGGATACTTCGCGAGAAGGTTCGTCCAGTCCGCCCGCGCCTGCTCGGGGCGTCCCGCGCGCACCTCGGCGCCGCCCGCCTGGTAGAGCGCCTGGGCGGCGACGGCGGCGTCCGGCCAGTTCTTCGCGAGGACGCGGTAGGCGAGCGCCGCCTTCGGCCAGTTTTCGGTCTTCTCGTGGAGCCAGGCGAGGCGATGCACCGCGTTGAGGGCCATCTCGCCCTTCGCCTGGCGCGCAACGAGCGTCGCGAACTCGATGGCGCGCGGATAGTTCGTGACGGCGATCGCGGCCTCGCAGCCGTAGCTCCAGGCCCGGTCGGACGTCTTCGCCGGCGGGTCGGGGCGCTTCGCGAGCTCGTCCAGCACGGCGGCGTTGTCGCCGGAGGCGGCGAGGACGGTCAGGCGCTCGAACCACTCCGTGTCGGCATGCCGCCCGCGCGGGAACTTCGCGAGGGCGAGCGAATAGGCGTCGACGGCGTCCTGCCGCCGCTCCAGCTTCCGCAGCGACGCCGCCACGAGGTAGGCGGCGTCCTCGTTCCCCTCGTCCCGGAGGCGGGCCGCAATCTCCAGCGCCTCGCCGTAGCGTCCGTCAAGGTAGTTCGACCAGGCGGCGTAGATGGCGCATTCCTTCGCGCGGTCCGAGGCGGGGAAACGGGCCGCGAGGCGGCGGAAGAGCTGCGACGCCTCCCTGTGCCGCCCCTCGCGGTAGCTCATCATGCCCGCGAAGAACAGGGCCTCCTCCGCGAGGTGGGGATCGTCGCCCAGGGCGAGGTCGAGGTAGATGGCCTGCGCCTGGCGGCGGTCGCGCATGTCCTGGGAGACGGAGAGGAGCGAGGCGGCGCGGAGGCGCGAGAGGCGCGCCACATCGTTCGTCGGCGCCACTTCCGTGGCCTTCAGGTACCAGCCGATGGCGCCCTTCGCGTTCTTCTGCGCCTCCAGCGTCTCGCCGAGCCAGTAGAGCGCCGTCGCGCGGATCGTGTCGGACGCGCCGACGTGGTCGAGGGCGGTCAGCTCCTTCACGCGCGTCTCGCCCGTGAGCAGGAGCGCGCGGTTGAGGCGCGCGTAGTCGACGTAGCGCGACTGCGGATGGTCCTTGATGAGGTCCGCGTACGCCTTCAGGGCCTCCGCCGTGCGCCCGACGTGGCGGTACGCCTCGCCGAGGCGGAAGCGGATCTCGTCGCGCGGCAGCGTCTTGACCTCCCGGATCGCCTCGTACTCCTTCAGGGCCTCGGCATGGAGTCCACGCTTCGCCAGCTGGTTGGCAAAAGCCAGCCGGTCCGCGGGAAGCGCGGAGGAAAGCTGCGCCGCAAGCGGCAGGACGACCGCCCAGGCGAACAGAAAACAGGCTCTCTTGAACATAGGCGGACATTTTAGCACAAATCCCCCCTGACGGGCAATGCGCGATATGCGCGATTAAGTCGCCGCTTCGCGGCCGTAAGGAGAGATTAATTCGCCGCTTCACGGCTTTAAGTGGTTAAATCGCCGCTTCGCGTCTTTAAAATCATGCTTTGAACCCCTTGCAGTCCCGTGATGCCCGAAACGAACTGAAGAAGTCGCAGACGGACTCGTCGCGCCCGTGTCTCGTCCCAGAACGGGTTGGGCATGGCTCGGCAATCGAACACACAGCCACGCAGGCTCTTGCGACCGCTTCGCGGCTCATTCGCTTCGCTCATTCGGCCAACCTGATCGCCTTTGGCGACAGGCGCATTTCCATTCCCGGTCGGATTGTCCGGGCTTCCTCTTTTGAACGAGAATGATTGACGGTGACGGTCATGCGGGATAGCCTCCGGCAAGTTGCTTATCCATGGAGTCGGAAACATCTTCCGGCAGCCGCCACATCCCGACATTGCCGCGACAAGGGATGGGAGCAGGCAACTTGCGAATGTTCGAGAGTAGCCACCAGTAGCGGTAGCCTTCGTTCCAAAACTGCGCCTGAACCCGCCAAGGTTCTTCTTCGGGTTCTGCGTCTATCGCCTGGTAGTCCATCACCGCGACGATGTGGCCCGGCCAACAGCTCGCCTCTTCCCATGTCGGGATGATGGCATCCACCCTGTCGCCGTTTAATCGCCGCAACCACGCTTTGATGCCGTCATACTCGGCGCGGCAGAACTTCTTGGAAACGCTCATTGCGCAACGCCCCCGCGCCGGAACGGGCATGCAGCTGCGGTTCTCCACACGCTTCAGTCCCGACATGATCAGGACGGCGTATGCCCCGGTGCAGGTAAAGGCGCGGTCTTCCGCAATACGAACAAGGATATCGTTGTCATCGGCCATACGCTACCTCCTAAAACCTATGAGTTCAGCTCCTTTGAGGTAAATGGGTGCGCCCGGCTTGAAGTCGCCGCCTTTCTCGCGCTTGCGCTCCGCGATGAGCTGCGGCACGTCCAAGTCGCCAAGCGACACTTCCTCCTCCAGCACGTAGCAGTAGTAGTCGCACTGGGCGGAAGCGTAGCCCATCTTGATCATCTTGTCCTTCTCGCAGCGCATACCACTCTTGATGCGGTATACTGAGTAGGTGGATGGAGAGGTAATGTCATATAGGACGAGGAACTTTGGGCTTCTCGTAAGCGCGGCATCGGCGACGACAGCGCCCGCGCGCTTGCCGAGCCGGACGTTGTACAAATCGGAACGCTTGACCTTGTTGCGCCCAAGAATCCAGCTTCGGTGCGCAGCATCCTTGCAACAGCCGACAAGGAAATACTTTTCAAGATAGTTCTCAATCCAGTGATGCGTGAGGAACCGTTTCGGCACAGGCGGCGTGGCAACCGGCGCTTCGCCGGACACGACCGTCGCAGGATCTGTTCCGAGCGGACACTCGGCTATCACAAATCCCTGCTCCAGCCGTCCTTTGACCGCGTCATTCTCGTCTTTGAATCTTGCGTCTTTGTCGAGGGCAAGTGAATAATAGGAATGCGCGCCCTTGTTCCCATACGGTGTGTACACCTTTCCAAGCGACAGCTGGAAGTTATCGCGCAAGAACTGCTCGGCGTCCACGTCTGCGCGTGGCGTCATGGCGTAGAAATCGAACCGCTCCTTGAGCATCGCCTGAATCTTCTCGCGGAACATCTTTCTGACGCTCGTCTTCCATTTCGCCTTTTGCGAGGGATTGTCGCGCGCATAGAGGGCGATAATGAAAAGAAAGTTCACGTCATAGTGTGCGACCAGCAACGTGTCGCGGTCGAAGAGGCGGTTCTCGAACTGGCGCGAATTGAAAACATTTGCCTTCTTGTCGGCTTCGTGTATGTCATCGGCATAGCTGAGCCGTCCGGCTGAATCTTTCACCATCCTGGCGCTGATGAAGAAGTTTGGGATGACGTTATAGCCCTCGGTAATGTCATCGCGCAGTTTCCCGAATTTTCCGTACTCGTTGAAGTCGGCCTGTGCGGCTGCATCTGGGTTGTCGAGAAAGAGGTTGAGATTCCATTGGATGACATTGCGCGCGTAGGTGAACTGCTTGTACACGCTCTCGCGCCCGATAGAATTGCCACGCTTGTAGTACTTGCTGTCGCCGATGTAATAGACTCCCTTGTCCGGCTCGTCGGTTATGAGACTTTGATAGTGGTAGAGATGGTCTACACGCTTGCCGTCTTCCTGCGCCTTAAGTCCAGCCGGCGGGTTCTTCTCGCCCACAAGGTCATCGATAATCGACTCGAATACGATATTGAAGTTCTTTGCCAGCAGATACTCCCGCCTGTCGGCCTTTACATCTATCTGCCTCGGCTGGTCGAAGTACGCCATGCACAGCTCCCAAAGCCGAAGTGCCGTATCCGAGAAATACTTGTACTTGATGGCGTTGAGCCGAATCTTCCCGTAGCCCTTGACGTAACGGTCAAACCGCTTCCCGGTTATCAGCTCGTAGCCCATGTCGATGGGAGCGGGGAACCCGTACTGCTCATGGATGCGGTTCAAGATGGAATAGAATATGACAAGCAGTTCTTCGTCGAAATTCACCATCCTTCGCTTGTTGACGGGGTTTAGGTAAGCGGGGTTCCCTTCGTCAACAACCGCTTTCGTGGTGGCAATCGTCCGCGTCCAGTTGATTTTATTGAATCCCGAATGGAGATTCTTGACTGTAAAGAGAAAGAAGTCCCGATTGTCCTTCTGGAACTGCAAGAGGGATAACAGGACATCAAGGAGCGTGGCCGACTTGCGGAGCCTCCCCTTGCCCATCATCGAGACCTGCCGCTGATAGATGATCTTCGACTCCTTGTTCAACTTTCGGAAGACGCACAGCGCACGATATATCCACACAGAGAAGCGGTAGATGAATTCGCGTTCGCCCGTTGTGAGCGGCGAGGACGCATCCATGTTCACGATGCTTTCCGGCGCGTATCTTCCAAAGACCAGGTCTTTCCCGTCTAGGCCTTCTTCCAACAGCACCTTCGGAAGAATGAACACGCAGTCGTTTACCTCTTTGCGGGAATTGAAGTAGTATCCGACATAGCTGATCGACACCATGCCGTCAACCGTCTGGAACGCACCCTCCCAGAGGATGTCTTTGACAGCCTCAACGGGGTACTGGTACTCTTCAATGATGATTTTCATTCCCTATTCATTCACGTTGCCGGCTGCTTGCAGTAATATCCGCCGGTTTTGGATGCCCCCCTAAATTCGACTTTATTCAAATGCCGTAGTTGCGCGATTGATCGCTCTGCTGTCGCACGGCTTGTAGCAACAATCTTCAACAACTGCGGCTTCCTGACGCCAGGATTACTCTTTATCGCCAAGTAAATCTGATTTACTACCTCATTTACAACCTCATTTACTGCCTCACCATTTGATTTTTCTGTAACGCATTTCGGATTTACTGCCTCACCCGACGGCACAGTTTTTTTATGATAATTCATCTCTTCGACATTGACAATTCCGCATCATCATATTGTAATGATTTTCATGATGAAGTTCCTTGAATATTCGGGCGAAGACATTTCTATACAAGTCAACAGATTCTTCATTGACTTGATACGCTAAATCGTCATCTACTGTATGGGACCCATCATTTACCCAGAGAAAGAGAGATTTGACGATGAACGCCTCACGCCCATTGAATTCTGATTCAATTTCCTCGCGATTCATGCCACCAAGAATATTGAAGTAGAATTCAAGGATTCTTCGCATGGCGTTCTGAACACAAACCAACGAAGAGGCTGGATCTTGAATTTCGCGCCACAAAAGTTCATATGAAGTTTTAACGGGATTCCCATTTGTTTGTGAAATAGTAGAATTGTTATGCTGCTTTTTTACAATCCAGTATTCAACACTTTTTGTCTTGTCTCGTTCTCTGGAAAAGGTTAATTCTTTATGGAAATATACATTGTGCGTCAGAACTATCAGTTGTTTGAGAGGCGTGTTTCCTGCTTGGACATCCTTAACACACTGCCTAACAAGAGAGGCGACAACAAATAAAATGTTTGAATCCAAACTTGAAACAGGATCATCAATGACAGCGATTCTTCTTTCACTGACATTCTCAGAGGACACACTTCCCTTTAATAGATGATAGAAGTAAAGAAATGTCACAAAAGATCGTTCGCCCTCGCTCAATGTGTCATTTACTTCACTTCCATCCGCACGTTGGAGCTTATATGTGGTATCGGTCGCTGGTGCAAGCCTGAACGAATCAAAGCCAAACGATGATAGCACTGCATTAATTGTATCAATGGTTGGCAAAACACTTGTCTGTTTTCTTTGCAATTCACGGAGTTCAGTTTCCGCCCTCATTTTTTCACGTTCCTTTTCCTCCTTCGCATTTTTGACCCCTAATTTTGCCTTCTCGCAATTTTCTTTATTCGTGAAGAGCTTTTTGAGTTCCGACCTGTGTTCTTCAATGAGGAAGCGCCAGGTCTCATCAACAAGTCTTTGTTCACTAGCCGCTTTATCATCTATCAAACGATTGTGTTCTTGGATTTTAACATTTGACGTAGAAATCATCTTGCATAATAAACTAATTTCCGGTAAGATGTCAGGCATTTTAACACTCCGACTCGGCTCTCTTTTCTCTTTGTTTTTCGCCTAACATTCGTTTAATTAGATCTGCTTTAGACAACAACTTGTCTGCCACAATTTTAAAGCCTGATGCGTCAAAAAACGAAGTTTCGATGGCACAAATCTCATTAATACATTTCAGCATGGAATCTAATGCTCCACTAATTTTTTCAGACAGCACTTTTAATTGATTCATGTTGCGCGAGAACGACTCATCAAAATACTTGTCCAGTTTTGTAGCAAAGCCGTCTGGAAGAACTTGCTGACAGAATGGGCATTTCCCTAAACTATTCACCATGTGGGCTTGCCCTTGCCGCACCCAATCGCTGATTCCAAGGGAATTTATCAATTGTGCTATGTCAATATCGCTGCTACCTACAATAACCTGTGAAAAAATTGGATTGGCAATGTCTTGTGGGAGAGTCCCAATATTAAGAGACGGCACTAAAGTCAGTTCTGACGAATCCGCGCTAAAAACGGATTTAATTTCAGCAGATAATTCTTCTCGCGTCCGTACCGTCTGGGATTTCTTACTATTTTGAGCATACCATAGGGAAACGACTTTTTGTTTAAATTTTGCCTTGCTAGACAAAAGCCCTTTGAATATCACCTTGAAATCCATGTCGTTGGGCGTTCGTATCTTATCCCAGCAGTAACTCTCAATATCTCTCTCACATTTTTCCAGAAGCGCAATCTTTCCGCTTTCTCCCGTTAAGTCATTATTTAGAGAGACGATTTTAGTCGTAAGTTCATCAATATTTCTCTTCTTCTCATCGATTGCATCAACTATCGCCTTATCTCCCGCCCCCAATGTAAATACGCCTTTGATCTCTTTTGAAGGGGCAAAATTCGCCTCCACAAAATCCCTGTTATACACAAAAGCCGCCAATGGGACTCCGCCTTCCCATTCCAGAGAACATTTTTCACCAAACTTTTCTGGAGAGGCAATCAAACGGCTTATCGTAGTCTTTCCCGACCCATTAGATCCATATACAAAGTTGACCGCGCCCAAGTCCCCAAACTTTTGACATGACTCCCCAAAACTGGCGACTCTTGAAACTGTAACAGATTTAAGCATGGACTCTCGCCTCCTTATAATGCCTTAGAGACAACAAAGCTGTCGAAGTTTCCGCCAACGACGTGAAGAATCCTTGTTTGCCGATGACAATATGGTCAATGAGCTGGACTCCGAGAAAGTCTGCCGCCTCGCGCAATTTCGTTGTCGCCGCGATGTCCGCCTTGCTGGGCGTGAGGTCGCCCGAGGGATGGTTGTGGGCGACGATGATTTCTTCCGCGCCGGCTTTCAGCGCCTCGCGGAAGATTGCGCCCGCGTCAATTGTTGCCGTGCCGTCCATGTGCCCAACTGAAACGAGAATCGGCTTGGCGAGCGCCTTGCCGTTGCCGTCCAGCGGCAGGACGAACACGCGCTCCTCCTTCTGCTCCTTCGGCAGCGCGGCGCGAAACATCGCGGCGGCGTCAGCGGGGGTTTCTATGATTCTCTCTATTTTCATCGATTGAACCTTATTTGCAAATTCAGCTTTAACAGGTAATCCCCAGATTGGCTATCGGGGACGAGCTTCATGTAGTTATGCCTTGTTGTCGATGCCCGCTCAAAAATTGTTGATTCATAAAGATACTGCTCAAAAAGATTCGTGTTGTACACATACAAAGCGACCAGCCTTCCGTCTGGAAGCACGATAATGTAACCGCCTGAGGCATCATCAATTCCATTCCAAACTTCGGAAGGCATCAATCCCAAAGCGCAAGCTCGCAAGAACCGCTTGATCTTGATTTCGCAGAAGTTCTTGCGCGTCTTGGAGACATACTTCTCGGTTTGACCTAGCAACTCGACAGCCTTGCTTAATTTGTCACCCTCGCGGAATGTTCCACTCTTTTTTGCGGGGCGCGGAAGAAGTATCTGTTGAAAGTAATGAACCTTTACAAGATCGGCAAGCATTTCAGGCAATGCCGAATCCACGACCTCAAGGTTATCCGCAAAAATATCGCTATTGTAAGAGTCGTAGTTGATAGACGAAGAAAAATGCTTTATGGCCTTACAACGCTCCATTATTTTCCTAGAGCCAGAAATATTATTGATGCTTTCTGCGTGTTCTTTTGTCAATCCTTTTACTCGATACACAATGTTTGTCGGCTCAGATGCATTAAGCAATGTTGGTGGCGCCCCTAATTCCGACTTCACGCTAAAGCCAAGTGTTGCAAGGCCTGTCCTTGCGCCATCTAACTTAAGTCGCAAGTCACGTTTCGTAATCTTGATATTTCTAGGCGCTGGATTAGTCAGACGTTTAAATCCATAGAAACGCAAGTCAGGAACCTCGCGGGGCAACTCAAATGCACCTTTAGAGTCTTTCACTGAACCAATTGACCTGAATAGGCGATTTGCCTGTTTGAGCAGATCTTCTCTATGAGTCTGCACGGCATGTTTCTGCCCAAAACCATCTACGTGGGAGAACACCACCACTCCTCCATTCTGAACAGTAGCAGTTGTGTCTCCGCGAATCACCTCTAGAATATGCGAAAATTCATTTGGCGACGGCAACAGATCTTTATCTGCTTGGCAGAGCTTCCCATCTGCAAGCAGACGGAGAACAACATATGGCTCGCTCCACTCACCTTTATTTCCAGAAAAATCTTTCATGATGGAAGGTCCTTTTTATTTGTTTGTGTCAACCTCTTCTATATGGGAAACTATTTGTCTTGAAATAGCCTCAATCACAGGGATTGATACGCTGTTCCCAAATTGTTTATAAAGGTGAACATCGCTTAAGACAAGCTTAAATTCCTCTGGAAACCCTTGTAGTCTAGCCCATTCTCTTGGCGTCATCTTTCTTATTCCATCAGGATTAATCTTTCCACGAATATGCGTTTCAGGGACAAGCCCCTTGGGCGTGCCGTTTTCCTCCCGTAATAGATTTGTTTCTCTTCCCATTCCACCGCATACTATTGCCCCAGACACGCCATCCCAATCACGAATTACATAGCCAAAGCCGTGTCCTGCCGCTTCGTGCCGCGCACGGTGTCGACGAAGCGTTTCAACATACACTTCACTCAAGTAATATTTAGCGGAAACATCATGTTCACGAATGTCATTTAACGTCCTGTCACAACCCGTTGGCTCTGGAAATTGGAACTCAAAGCCATTCTCCGCGTAGTCATTGCGAAATGCTACCATATAGATGCGCTCCCGGTGCTGGGGTACGCCAAAATCCTTACTGTTTAGTATTCTGTAGAAAAGCTTGTAGCCGATGGACTCGAATTCATTCTTAATAACCTTAAAGGTGTTGCCTTTGTCGTGAATATACAACCCCTTTACATTCTCGCAGAACACCGCTTTAGGCTTGTGCCTCTCGCAAATCTTAACGACTTCAGCAAACAATGTTCCTCTAGACATCCCCTTATAAAGATCCTTAAACCCTAGTCTCTTGCCAGCAAGACTGAATGCTTGACAAGGGAATCCTGCACACACGACATCAAATTTCTCGGGTATCTTATTGTGTGTTTCCTGCTTTGTAATATCACCAAACGGCATATCACCAAAATTAGCCTGATAAGTCTTTTGTGCTGCATGGTCAAATTCGGAGGTGAACACGCATTCTCCGCCACAACGTTGCATAGCAATTCGGAATCCTCCGATTCCTGCGAACAAGTCGATGAAGGTAAACTTTGGATGTTCTGGCGGCGGGAATGGAACGTCAGGCTTGAGAATTTCCATCTTTGGCATATCCCAAAAACTCATTTGATAAGCGAGTTCGTACACGCGCAGCTGTTCGGGGCGCAGTTTCGTGACGACTTCCGGCAGGCGTTTCGCGAGGTCGGGGTCCTTGCGGTCGGGCGACTCGAGGTAAGCCTTGAGCTGCTTGCGCACCTTGGGCGCAGTCGCGAAGTCCGCCGTGCGGACGATGACGCGCGCCGCATCTTCCGGCGGCGTCAGCTTGTGCTGATACTTGAGCTTCGTCTTGAAGAGCAGGTACTTCTCGCCGTGCGCCCTGCCCTTCGCAGGGTAGCCGTAGTTGCGCACCAGCTCTTCGCGGGTCTTGACGCCGACGAACTCCGCCTTGTACGTCTTCTGCTCCTTCGTGCCCTTGAAAAGCCACAGCTCCGCAATCGACGCGGCGTCGGCTTCGGCTATCTGGTCCGCCTCCGAGACCGGGTAGTTGTACCACCCGCGCCACTTCGCCAGCTGGTCGCCTTTGTAGGTACCGACGAGGACAATGCGATTGGCAGAGCCGTTAGAGCCATGCACATTCGCCGTAACTGATTTGCGAACTTGTTGTTTCATTTTTGGGAAAACCTAATTTTATCGAAGAAACTACCTAAAGTTTTTCATTCCACCACCCTTACCGCGAGCCCCGCCTTCTTGCCCATGCCGTATTCCCGCCGTTCCGACGTCGCCTTGCGGATCGACGCGAGAAGCCCCGGGATGACCTCCGCGCCCATTTTCGCCGCAGCGAAGGTCAGGCGTCCCGCATCTTTCAATGACGCGCCCGTCCAGAAGATTTCCTTCTGATCGACGATGATGAAGCGGTCGTGGCAGATTCCGCAGACGGTCTTCGTTAACTTGCCGCATTGCGCCCCGAACGCCTCGAAATCCGATTCCTCCAGTTCGCCGTTGGCATGCGTCACCAGCTCGATCTTCACGCCGCGCCCGCGCTTCGCCAGCATGTCCAAGGTCGCCACGCCGGGATAGGCGTCAATCACGATCAGCTCCTTCTTCGCCCGGCGTATGAACTTGATCAGAAGCGACTTCGCGTCCCAGAACCTGTTCTGGTAGAAGATGCTCTGTAGCGGCGGCTCCTTCGTCTGCACGAAGAAATCAACCTTGTCTCTCAACTCCGCAATCTCACCGTCATGCTTCGCCAGCCGCCGCTCGACCTTGTCTTCCAACTGGTTCATACGGGCATTGACGGAATATCCCCGCAGCAAATACTCTTTCAGCACACGAGTCGCCCATTGCCTGAACTTGACACCAAGAACGGAATTTACCCGATAGCCAACCGAGATGATGGCGTCAAGATTGTAGAGACATACTTTGCGCGAGACCTTGCGATGCCCTTCAATTTGAACGACCGAGGATTCCTCGGTAGTTGCCCCCTTATCCAATTCGCCACACGAATAAATGTTCTTGAGATGCAATCCGACATTGTCAGTAGAGCATCCAAACAACGCCGCCATCTGACTTTGCGTCAGCCAGACGGTCTCGTTTTCAAGCCGCACGTCCAACCGCATCGTCTCGTTCGGCTGGTACACGACAATCTGATTCTCCGCGTTCGTCATTTCACCCCCCGCTTCAGTTGTGCGCCTCCATTCTCATCCTGCGCACGACGCCTATTGTCCTCACATGGCTTATCGGGGGTAATCTCCATGACGTTTTCGATTCTGCAGTCAAGGCTATTGCATATCCGGTCCAAAACCGAAGCGGTGACACTTTCGCCACGAGACATTTTTGCAAGCGTGGCATGGGACACGCCAGAGACGCGATGCAGATCTTTCCGCGTCATGTCTCGGTCTATCAGCAATTTCCAGAGGTTTTTATAGCACAAAGCCATCTCAGAACCTTTCATCATCGAATGAACTGGCAAACCAGTTTATCATGTCTTCTTCGGAAAGTCAATGAGATGCAGAGCGAAATTTCACGTCCGCGTAATTTCGCACAACTTGAGCGGTGGTTTGCTTGCAGCCGCTCGCTCCTCGAAGCGAAGAGATGCGGCATCAGGGTCGAGAACAAGACCGTATAAAGAGAGTCGCCTGGATTGACCGGCATCGATTGGTCTCCATAGGCTTCCCCGATCCCCACCCCCTGTCGTTAATCCACCACAAGCGCCGTTTGTTCAAGATAGGCATCGGTCAATGCATCTCCGGCGAACGCCCACATGACCTTGTTGATTTTGTCTTTGTAGTGCGCGACAAACACCCCACAGACGAACAGGCAATGAGGGCGTGGAAGAGTAAAAGCATCGAGGTCTATGCCGTGTAGGGCATTCGCCCTCTTCTCTCCGACAATCTCGGTTCCATGCCATGCCCAAACAGCATCCTCCAAGTTCGTCTTCACGAGGTGGTCGAGCAGGGTTCCCGCCTGGAAGCATCCGTTCGTCCATGCGGAACAACGAGGCTGTCGAGGAATGCGCGCAGGACCGCAATGACATTCATAAACATTCCCGCCCCTGCCTCGCCGCGCGCGCGTTCGCGCGCAGCCAGGGCGCGATGTAGATGCCCTTCGCCTCCATCTGCGCGAAGTAGCCCGCATAGTCGAACGGGAGGCGCCGCCACGTGACGACCCGCCGCCGCGAATCGTAGAGCGCGTAGACGCTCTCCGGCTCGTTGCGCGGGTAGCCGACCGAGCCGACGTTCGCGATGGCGCGGCCGCCGCGCGCAAGCGCGCGCGCTGCCGTGCGCGCAACCTCCAGCTCCGAAGACCCCGCGCGCGCCTCGACCCAGAGCGAGGCGTGCGTGTGGCCGACGAAGAGAAGCGGCGTCGCCCCCATCGCGCCGAACGCCTCCCACGCGGCCGCCTCCGTGCCGATGTAGGGAAACGCCTCCGCGTCGGCCAGCGAGCCGTGCGCGGCCCAGAACGTCCGCACATGATAAACATACGGCAACTGGCGCAGCCAGGAAAGGTCATCGTCCGACAGCTCATGTCCATGGCGGTAGACGCCCGCCCGCGCCTCGGGACGAAAGGAGAACGCGGGAATCAACCCTGCCGTCGCCGCGTCGTGGTTGCCCATCAGGACAACGTCGAAGGACGCCCGCGCAAGCGCCACCGCCCCCACGGCGTCAGGTCCGTAGCCCACCACGTCCCCCAGGCAGATGAACTTCTCGGCCCCCTGCTCCCGCGCGTCCGCCAGCGCGCGCGCGAGCGCCTGCGGGTTCGCATGGATGTCCGACATGACCGCATACAGCATGCCGTTCCGTCACTTCCCTTCCACGAGGCGCACGGGACCGATGAGGCCCGCCGGCAGCGGCTTCTCGTCCGCCGCCCAGCCCATGAAGTTGCTCCACGTGAAGATGCCCGTCCCCGAATCGGCCTTCCCGTCCAGCACCCACTGCGGCCAGGGGCCCTTCGGCGACTTCGGCTCCGCCGCGCCCGCCTTCCGCGCGATCGCGTCGCCGATGAGGCGGTTCGGCCACGTGTTGACGACTTCGAGGCGGAGGGTGAACGGAGAGGCGGAGAGGTCGGCGGGCAGCGCGAGGCGGTAGGGGGCCTCCCAGAGACAGGCGAGGAAACGGCCGTTCGCCCACACGTTCACGACGTCCTTCACCGTTCCGAGATCGAGGACGAGACCGGCCTTGGCAGACGCGGGAAGCGCAACGGTCTTCTCGTAGACGGCGCGTCCGGCGAAGTACTTGAGCTTCGGATCGGCGGCGTCGGACCACGAGGCAAGCCGGGCGAGCTTCAGCGGTGCCGCCGGGGCGTTCTTGCCGGTGAACGAGACGACCGTCCAGTCCGTCGAAAGGTCGGCCACCACGTTCTCCGGTTTCGTCGGTGGCCTGCGCGGGAACGCGAGCGAAACCTCCGCCCGTTCCGGCACCGTCTGCTGGCGGCGCGCGCCGTCAACCGTATAGAGGAGGTCCAGCACCTTGCAGCGGTTGGAGGCGGGGTCGCCGCCGAGCAGCGCGTTCTCGACCTTGAAGGCGCGGTGCCCCTTCGCGAGCAGACGCCGCACCTTGTCCGTCACGTCGCGGCCGTGCGTCTTGTCGTCCCGCGCGCAGTAGCGGGCGGAGAGGACGACGACGTCGGCGTAGGCGACGGGCGTCTCCGCGACCGTTGCGGACGGTGTTGCCGCCGGATCGAACACCACGAAGCACGAACCCTGCGGGGCGAGTTCCAGATGCACCTTCACGCGCCCGGGCTCGGCCACGCCCTTCACGGCCGCAAGCGGGCGCGTCGTGCCGTCGCGCGCCTCCCAGAGCTCGGGCGCACCCATCGCCGCGAAGGAGACGCTGCCCGCAAACGCCTCGTCGCGGGGATTGACCACGAAGTAGACGTCCCGCCCCTCGACCTCGCGGCGGATTGCGCGCAGAGCCACCTGCGACTCCACATAGACGCGGCGGTCGAAGGCCGCAAGCGCCTCCTGCGCCGTCCGCGCGGGCTTCACGCGGTCGCCGGACCACACGGCCTCCACGAGCGCCCGCCACGCGGCAGGGTCGTCCGCCCGCGACGGCGAGCCGAGCGGCTTCTCGCCCGCGACGCGCGCGCCGGCGTCCACGAGCGCCTTGAGCGTCCGCAGCGTCGCCGCCGTCAGGTAGCGGTCTTCGCCCAGGTAGAGGACGTCGTAGGGCAGGCCTCCCGGCACGGCGACGCCCCCGTCCTTCACGGCGAGCCGCGCGAGGTCCGCGACGCCGCAGTAGTCGAAGTTCCCGCCCGCCGCGACGAGTTCGGTCGCGTAGCGGTAGTTATTCGGCCACGACTCGCCCACGAAGACGAGCACTTCGGCGCGCGGACGTCCGCTCTGCAGCAGGAACTGTCCGCGCCGCACGTAGCGGCTCCAGTGGACGCCCTCCGGCCACCAGGTCGTGTTGCGGTTGAGCTGCGTGCCGTGCCGGCCGAGCGAGATGCCCGGCTGCGCGTTCGGGAACGGCTGATGGAGGTAGCTGTGGTAGACGAGCTGCGAGACGCCTTCAAGCCAGCCCGCGTCGCCGCACCGGCGCAGTTCGGCGGGCGTGATCTGCCAGCGCCCCTCCTTCGCCTCGGTCGTGAACGCCTCGGCGGCGATCTGGGCGCGTCCGTTGAGGTGGCCGATGGAGGCCGCGATGCGCGGCGAGCCGTGCGGCGAGCCGCCTAGCCAGAACTCGCCCGTCGGCACGTCCGCGCGCGCGCCGCACCGCAGCGAATCGAAGGGCCCGCCATACGGCTCGCACGCCGCCTGGATGCCCGCGCGGTGGCAGAGTGCCGCGAAATAGTCGTAGTAGTTCTCCGCGAAGAGGTCGCCCACGGTGCGTTGGAAGTCGTAGAGGAACTTCGCCGTTTCGCCCGCCGATTCGACGACGTAGCCGAGGAGGGCCGGCAGCCAGGGGCGGAGCGCGTAGCCCCGGCGCGCACGGAACTCGTCCGGCATCGCCTCCGTCCAGTTCTGCCCGCCGACCTCGTAGCTGTCGATGATCGAGATCGTGACGACGTCCTTCGCGCCGGGCGCCTCCAGCAGGCGCTGCGGCATGTGCGGCCAGTGCGCGTCCAGCCCCTTCTTCGAGAGCTTGTCGCATTCGAGGCCCGGCAGCGTCGCGGGCGCGCAGCGCTTGCCCGTCGCCGTGTAGCCGACGCGGAGGATGCGCCAGAGGGAGGTGGGGGCGAGCGGGGCGGCGGCGAGGTCGAGCGCGCCGTCGGGGCGGAGGCGGGGCGTGAGGTCGACGAAGGAGGCAAGCGGAATGCCGGGCGCGGCGGGATCCTGCGGCGCGCGGTAGGCGAACGACGTGGAGGCCGAGTTCTTCGCATCGACGTCCTCCACGCGCGGCAGTTCGGTGAAGGCGAAGGACGTAAGCGCCTTGTCGCGCACGCCCACCCAGGGCGGGCAGGGGATCGCGTTGAAGCGGATGCGGAAGAAGCGCGCATTCCGGGGCGGCGCGGCGAGGCGCAGCGTCTTCGGCGTCTTCTGCGCGTTGAAGAGCTGGTAGAGGAAGTCGCCGCACGTCGTCCACGTCTTGCCGTCCGACGAGGCGGCGACGTCGCCCTTCGCGTAGAACTGCGTCTCGTCGAGCGAGAAGACCGCCGTGGACGGCGAGACCGGCCGGTCGTATTCGAGCGTCAGCTCGCAGCGGGCATGCGCCGCCCCAAGCGGCAGCGTGAGCGCGTTCGTCCCCGCGCAGAAGCCCGCGAAGTCGCCGGGGAAGTCGCCGGAGGCCCGCAAAAGGCGCGGCGGGCGCGGGATGGGGAAGGCGAGGACGGCGACATCGCGGTAGAAATCCTGGATCGTCGTCGGCTGGGGCAGCTTCAGCACGCTCTTCCCCTCCGCCGGATCGTAGTCCGTCTCGGACGCCACGACCATCTTCATCGCATTTTCCGGCGTGATCCACGGCCCGCCCGAGCTGGACCATCCCGGGCAGTTGTGGAACCCCAACTTCACGTTGTTCCGCTTCGCCTCGCGGATCGCCGTCTCCCACAGCTCGAACCAGGCGGGCGTGAGCGGCTTCGCCGTCACGGGCAGATGCGCCATCGCCGGCAGGAAGACATGCGCCGTGCCGATCTCCATCTCGCCCATCGCCTTCAGGTCGGCGGCGAGCCCCTCCTTCGTCACGCAGTCGCCGTTCCAGTGGAACCACGCCTGCAGCCGCGCAGACTCCGGCGGGTGCGCGAACCGTTCCGCGAGCGGCCGCTCCGCCGTTCCGCACAGCGCCGCACCAACGATCAAGTACGTCATGAAGTAAATTTTCATGGCGCCATTATAGCACATTTCCGTTTTCCTTCACCACCCTCCCGTTCCAAACAACCAGCCCCGATACGCCCAACGACGCGGGAGGGTCGCGCTCCTGCGCGACCGGGTGGGCCTCCGGCCGATTAACACGGAACGAGCGGAGGTACGAGGACACGGCACAGAGCGTAAGACATCGAGGAGGAAGCGGAGATTGAGCCAGAGCAGAAACCAAAGCAGAAATGAGATTATGGTGCGGAAAAGTCCAAGGGTGGTTTCATGATTTCCGTGATAGGAGCCCTTCCAGAGCGCCACGCGCCGAGGCGGCGCGGGTACTTCGCGCGCCGGGCCAGACGGTCGCGACAAGCGCGACCCTCCCGCCGTCGGACGCCCGCTTCCCCGTGCCGCCGTCCCCTTTACCGCGCACGGTGTGCGGCGGACCAGATCGAGCGGAGGGGCGTCGCCGTGAAGGAGGCGTCCGCGACGGGGCCGGTCGTCTTGACCGTGATGCGCCGCTTCGCGCGGTCGGGGAACGCCGAACGGAACGGCGCCGCGAGAAGGCCGTCCGGCGAGAAGGCCTCGAAACCCACGCGGTCCAGGTAGAGGCGGAAGGCGAGCGTGCCGTTCACGAGCGGCCACTTGACCGACTCGGCGGCGACCTTCCCGTGCGCGCCCATCGTGAGCATCTCGGTGCGCGCGTCCCACGCGAACGGCACGCCCCGCATGTCCCATTCGATCCGTGCGTCGGGACCGGGACGGCACGAAACGTTCACTTCGGCCAATTCGCCCGCGAAGTCCGCAAGCGGCACGGCGGGGCCGGCGCGCAGGGCGTCCATCTCCCGCACGGGCCGGCGCGCGAGGCGCAGGCCCTCCGCCGTCCGCACGAGGTCGAGCTCCTGCGGGATGCCGAGCGCCTGGTTGAACGCGCTACGCCGGTCGAGGGCGACCATGTTCAGCGTCAGCCACGGCATCAGGACGACACGCCCGTCCGGACCGTTCTGGAACGCCTGGGCGGCGTACCACGGCCAGCCCTTCGCGCCCGGCTGCCGCTGGTAGGTGGGAATGCGCTCCTCCACGGGCGTGAAGACCTTCCCGTCGAACGATCCGATGGCGGAGACGGCGTTCGCGCCCCAGAGGATCCACGCCGTCCCCTTCTCGCCCCGAATGCGCAGCTCCTCCAGGCCGGGACACTCGTGCAGGTACTGCTGGCGGCCCTTCGAGACGTGGTCGCCGTAGAATTTGCTCTCCAGCGTCCAGTCCCGCAGGTTCGGCGACGAGCAGATGTAGACGGTGTAGGTCCGATCCTCCACGCCGTGCGTGAGGCAGATCCACTTTTTCCCCTTCGCGTACCAAATCACTTTGGGGTCTGCGCCCGGCACGGTGCGCGAAAGCGGATTCCCGGGCCAGTAGGCATAGTGCCGCCCGTCCGGCGCCGTCCAGGCGCAGAGGCCGGGACCGTATTTCACGAGGATGACGCGCGCGTCCTTCCCGAAGCCCGCCGTGTTCTCCCGGTCCACCACGCCCGAGCCGCTGATGATGTCCCGATGGGGCGGCTCCGGGACGAGTTCCGCGCCGTGGTCCGTCCAGTGGACGAGATCCGTCGATTCGGCATAGCCCCAGTGCAGGTTTCCCCACCACACGCTGAACGGATTGTGCTGGTAGAAGAGGAGCCACTTGCCGTCGCGGTAGACGAGGCCGTTCGGGTCGTTGAGCCAGCCCTGGCGCGGAGAGAACTTGAGCTGCGGACGGTTCGGCTCGTCGTAGAGGTTCGCCGCCTCGCGCGGACGGTCCGCCGCCTCGATCGTGGCGAGCGGGTCGTAGGAAAGCCCCGTGACGTCCATCTGGAAGGTGAGCGCCTGGCCCTTGTAGGCGGAGACGTCCATCCACGCCCACCAGTCGGGATCCTTCTCCGGCAGGAGGACGTCCATCACGCGGATCGGCGCGCCGTCCGCGAAGACCGTGAGGCGTCGCCGCAGGCTGCCGGGTCCGCAGTTCCACATCGGGAAGAGGACGTAGGGCTTCGCGGCGACGAACGTGCGCGTATGGGCGGGGACGGGCGGGGTGGGCGGCGCCTCGTCGAACGTGATCGCGTCGACGTTGACGTGTCCCCAGCCCTCCCGCGCCGTGTCGACGACGCGCAGGCGCGCCGTGCGGCCCCGGAACGCGCGCACGTCGAACGAGGCGGGGTGGAGAGTCTCGCCGATGCCGGGGCCGTCGGCCGGCTCGTTCCAGCCCGTCTGCGCACGGACGACCTTGCCGTCCACGAGAAGCTGCAGCTCGGCGCGGCCGGGGGCGCGGCCGCCGCCGATGAGGAAGTTGACGTAGGGCTTCGTGACCGTGAAGGCGGCGGAGGTGAGCGTACCCGTGGCGCCGTCCCCGCCGTGGTAGGAGGTGATGAACGAACGCCCCCTGAAGCCGCCGACCCGCGCCTGGCGCGGCAGGGTATTCGTGACGGGGCCCTTCCCGAACGCCGTCCCCGTCACCGTCCACGCCCCCCAGTCCGCACGCTCGAAGTCGTCGAAGACGACGGGTGCGGACAGCTTCACCGCGCACGGCGTCCAGATCGAGCGGAGGCGCGTCGCCCTGAACGATGCCTCCGTCACGCCCGTGCGCGCCGTGACGGCGAGCGACCGGCACGGCGGCTTGGGCCACGCCTCCGGCACGGCGGCCACGCGCAGGCCGTCCGCCGAGAAGATCTCCAGCCCCACGCGGTCGAGGAAGGCCTTGAAGGCGAGCCGTCCCCGGTCGAGCGGCCAGTCGAACGTCCGTCCCGCGACCGTGAGCGTCCCCTTCGCCGCGTCGTAGACGAGCGGCACGCCGCGCAGGTCGAGCGCGAGGCGTCCGTCGGACGCGACCGTGCAGGCGACGTCGATCTCCGCAAGCTCCCCGTCGAAGAGGGCGAACGGCACCGCCGCCCCGTCGCGCAGGGCGGCGAGTTCGCGCGCCGGCCGGCGCACGAGGCGCAGGCCCTCCGGCGTCCGGCGCAGCGTCAGCTCCTGCGGCAGGCTGAAGGCGTGCGTGAAGTCCATGCAGGGCCGTTTCGGCAGACGGTACCACGCCACCCAGACGGCGCGTCCGTCCGGCGCGTTCGAGAACGTCTGCGCCGCATAGTAGGGCATGCCCCCTTCCCGGGCGGCGACGACGCCCGCAAGGCGCGTCGCCTCGGGACGGAACACCGCCCCGTCGAACGTCCCGACGGCGTAGGCGTTGTCCGCGCCCCAGAGGACCCAGGCCGTCCCGTCCTCGCCCTCGATCTTCAGCTCCTCCAGGCCCGGGCATTCGTAGAGCCACCGGTCCTTCTTCGCCGTCTCGCCCCCCGTCACGGTCGAGCGCTTCGTCCACGTCTTCAGGTCGGGCGACGTGAGGATCCAGACGACGTGCCGCCCGTTCTCCTCTCCGTAGAGCGCCATCACCCACGCGCGCGTCGGCGCGTGCCAGAACACCTTCGGGTCGCGGTTCCCGGGCGACAGCTGCGGGATGACGGGGTTGCCCGCGTACTTCTCGTACCGCCGCCCGTCGCGCGAAAACGCGAGGCACTGCGTGAACGGCTTCCCCTTCTCCCCGGCGGCGGTGTAGAGGAGGACGTGCGCGTCCTTCCCGAAGCCCGCCGTGTTCTCCCGGTCCACCACGCCCGAGCCGCTGAACATCATCCCCATCGCGTCCGGCGCGAGGATGGGCTTCCGCTCCTCCCAGTGGACGAGGTCCGTCGAGACGGCGTAGCCCCAGTGCATGTTCCCCCACTGCGTTCCCATGGGGTTGTGCTGGTAGAAGAAGCGCCATTCGCCGTTCTGCCACGTCAGGCCGTTCGGATCGTTGACCCATCCGAAACGCGGCGTGTACCGCAGCTGCGGACGGTTCGGGTCGCGCGCAAGGTCCGGCGGCTCCGCGTAGGCGTACTTCCCGGGTCGCCGGCAGACGAGCGTACGCCGCCCCGCGATCTCCGCGTCGAACAGCGTCGCGTCGGACTTCGCGTCGTACCACACGGCGACGCGCACCGTGTAGTCCCTGTCCACCCCCCGGACCTTCCCGATGGCGAAGTTCCCGCCGCGGTGCGGTACTTCCTGGCGGTTGACCGCGTTGATCGTCCGCTCCTTCGCGGGCAGGCGCATCAGGATCTCCCGCAGCGTCTCGCGCCGGGGCGCCACGCCGTCCGCACCGCAGTCCGAGAACTGGGCGCGCCGTTCAGCGGCGTCGACGCGCAGCTCCAGACGCGCCCCCTGTTCCGAGACGAACGTGTGCGCAAACGTCGCCCCCGCCGCGACCTCAAAGGTCCGCACGTCGCCGGGCGGCGGCGCCTCGGGCAGCCACTTCGTCCCGAGCCGCCCGTCCGGCTCGGCGACGAGTTCGCGCAGACAGAGCCAGCCGCCCCAGCCGTGGACGTGGTTGATCCACCCCGCGAGAATCCGCCGGTCGCCGTGCCAGGGCGCGACCATCGGCACGGCCAGTCCCTCGTAGAGGTCGTCGCCGCTCTCCTCCCAGGCCTCCCACGTGCCGGGCTTCCCGGACGCGGAGTGGTCCATCATGAAAAAGCCCTGGATGACGTAGGAATGCCCCTTCCACGAGAAGACGCTCGGACAGTCCCCGCGCGCGTGCTTCGTGTCGTCGGCGACCGTCCATCCCCCGAAGCGGTCGCTCCGCCAGAGGCGCACGTAGTCGGCGAGGCCGAGCGAGCCGTCCGGGCGGTTGTAGACGGTGGGGTTCTGCGCGGCGGTGAAGAGGACGCCCGACTTCTCGAAGCGCAGACCGTCCGCCGACGAGGCGTAGGTGCCGCCCTGCGGCACGGCGGGCGCGAGGTCGGCCATGCGGAAAATCCCTTCCGCACCGCCGTGCGCGGCGCGCCACGCAGCCATCGCGGGCCCCGTCGTCTGCGCCCACGGCACGGTCCGCACGGTGTGGAGGCCGTAGGCGAGATGGTACTTCCCCTCCCAGCGGAACGGCGTCCCCGTGCCGTGCGACTCCCACGGCGCGGTGAGCGCGAGCGCGGGATGCTCGAACCACTCCGTCAGGTTCGTGGTGGAGAGGTGCGCGAAGTAATGCGCCCCCCGCCCCGCACGCGACTTGTGGTGGCGGCGGTCGTAGAGGTAGAAGACGTGGAAGCGCCCACGGTCGAACCCGCAGACGACATCCCCCACCCAGGCGTTATGGTCGTTCGGCGTCCAGTACTGGATTGGGCGCGTGACGGGGCGCGCGGCGGACGGCCCGTAATCCGCCTGCACGAGGTCCGCCGCCGCGCCGAGACGGAACGCCGCCGCCCGCACGCGCGGCGAGAACGTCGTCGCGACGGGCTCCTCCGGCCAGGCTGCCGCGTACCACGGGAACTCCTCGTCGAAAAGGCCCGCGAGAGACAGTTGCCAATGCGTGCCGTCGTAGTTGAGGCGCACCTCCTCCTCGCCGAGGTCGCGCGGGACGGCCGCGAGCGGGATGCCGATGCGGGCGGCCGGACCGGGTAGCTTCGCCTCCAGGACGGGACAGGCCCCGTCCGCGCGGCTGAACGGCAGGTAGTTCCCCATGCCCCGGTCGTAGGCGAATCGTCCCGCCTTGCGCACGTACAGTTCCACGCCGCCGGGCACGGCCCACAGGCGCTCGTCCTCCCGTACGTCCGCGAGATCGACGCGCAGCGTCGCCTGGAAGCCGCCGTTCGTGACGGCCGCGCGCGACGCCGAGAGCCGCTCCATACGCAGCGCGCGGCCCGCCGGGACAGGCGGCGGCAGCGTCGCCGTGCGCCCGGGCGGCAGCCACACCCCGTCGAGCTGCGCGCCCTGCGCCGCCGTCACCGCGTTCGAGAGGACGATCGTGCGGTCGGCCCGCTCCGTCCACCACGCGGCCTCTTGGTCTGTGAAGTGGTTTTCAGGGCAGACGCGCACGGTGAACCCGCGCGCGTCTATCATCGCCCCCATCGCCACCACGCCCAGCAGAAAAAGTCGCTTCATTCGTCCCTCCTCCTAGCGGATGATCAGCACCATGCCCGCCTGGGCAACGGGTGCACCGAGAGATTTATGCAGCCACCCCACATTTCCCGCTTGATTTTCGCAT
>URIT01000038.1 GCA_900547945.1 uncultured bacterium | reverse complement strand
CGCCGCCCTCGGCGCGGGACGCTGTGGGGCGGCACGGCGAAGGGCACGGAACGCTCCCCCGTTCGGACGCCACGCGCCGAGGGCGGCGCGGGTACTTCGCGCGCCAATCTCGAAAACAATCTCCGTGCCTCCACGCGCTCCGTGTGAACCGGCCGGATGGCGCGGACGCGACAAGCGCGTCCCTCCCGGCTCGGCGATGTGGTTCGGCGCATGGCATTGAACAGCCCCCCGATGGAATGAACGGCGCGATGGTGTTGACGATCAGACAGATGATCGGGTATACTGCCACTTAACCATTCAATCATTTAACCATTCAACCACTTAACCTTCATTTAACCTTTCAAGCATTAACCACTTATTCAATCATTTAACCATTTAACTATTTAACCGCTTAATTCTTCGTTATGTTCAGGCTGTTCTTTGAACTGTTTCCCCTTGCGGCGTGGGCGCTCATGCTCATCACCGTGGTGCGTCCGCTGCGGCTTGGGTGGCGTTGGAGCGTGCTGGTGGCGGGGGTGCTGCTCGTCGCCTCGCAGAAGTTCCTCATCTACCGGTTCTTCGGCGGGGATGCATTCGTGCCGGACCTGCCGGAGCGGTTCGTCAACCTGACGGGCTGGAGCTATTCGGCGGCGATGATCCTGTGCGCGCTGTCGTGCGTGTGGGGCGTGGTGGGGGGCGTGTGGGGCCTCGTGCATCGCTCGTCGCGCCCCTCGCCCCGCCGGGCGATTGGGGCGCTTGCGGCGGTGGCGATGCTCGTGGCGGGCTGGGGCATCTGGGAGGGCATTCGGATCCCCGACGTGCGGCGCGTCGAAATCGCCGTGGAGGGCCTTCCGGCGGCGTTCGACGGCTTCCGCATCGTGCAGCTCACGGACCTCCACTGCAGCCCGGCGGCGCGGAAGGGGCGCACGGTCGGCATCGTCGCGAAGGTCAACGCCCTCAAGCCGGATCTTGTCTGCATCACGGGGGACTTCGTGGACGGCTCGCCGGAGCTGCGGGCGGACGACCTGTCGCCGCTCCGCTCCCTGCGGGCGCCCTACGGCGTCCTCGGCTGCGCGGGGAACCACGAGTACTATTCCGACTACGTGGCGTGGCGGCCCGTCTTCACGTCCTTCGGCGTCGTCATGCTCGACAACGCGCACCGCGTCCTGGAGAAGGGCGGCGCGCGCCTCGTGGTGGGGGGCGTGACGGACCCTGCGGCGATTCAGAACAGGGGCGCGACGGCGCGGCTGGAGCTGCCGGATGTCGCGAAGGCGTTCGCGGGGGCGCCGAAGGGCGTCTGCCGGATCCTGCTGCAGCACCGTCCGTGGGATCCCCGGTCCGCCGCCGTGCCGGGGATCGCCCTCCAGCTCTCGGGGCACACGCACGGGGGCATGATGCGCGGCGTCGACCGCCTCGTCGCGCGCCTGGACAACAACGGCTTTGTACGGGGGCTTTACCAGATGGGGCGGCGCGCGCTCTACGTAAGCAGCGGCACGGGGCAGTGGGCGGGCTTCCCGCTCCGCCTCGGCGTCCCCGCCGAGATCACCGAGATTGTCCTGCGGAAAAAGGAGACAGGAGAAGCGAAATGAACGGAAAGGTTTTGGCGATGGCCGTTTTGACGGGGATGGCGTTGCCGCCTGCGGCCGCTGCGCTGCGGCCCGGCGACGTCGTGAGCGGGTTCACCGTGCGGAGCGTGACGGAATTGCCCGAGGTGAAGGGGCGGCTCGTGCGGATGGCGTACGAGAAGAACGGCGCGGACCTTGCGTGGCTCGACCGCGACGACGACAACATGACCTTCGCGATCGGGTTCCGCACCTTCCCGCAGGATGACACGGGCGTCGCCCACATCATCGAACATTCCGTCCTCTGCGGCTCGGAGAAGTACCCCGTGAAGGAGCCGTTCGTCGATCTTCTGAAGAGCTCCTTCGCGACGTTCCTGAACGCCTGGACGAGCGCGGACTCGACGATGTACCCCGTCTGCTCGCGCAACGGCGCCGATTTCCTCAACCTCGTCGACGTGTACATGGACTCCGTCCTCCACCCGCTGAGCGTGAAGGACCCCTTCGCGTTCGAGCAGGAGGGCTGGCACTACGAGCTGGACGCGGCGGACGGCGAGCTGCGCCGCAACGGCGTCGTCTACAGCGAGATGAAGGGCGCCTTCGCGAACCCGGAGCGCCGCCTCTACCACGAACTGCGCCGCCTCCTCTATCCGCAGACCTGCTACGGCTTCGTCTCGGGCGGCGACCCCGCCGCCATCCCCCAGCTCACCTTCGAGGCGTACACGGCGTTCTACCGCACGTTCTACCACCCGTCCAACGCGCGCATCTTCCTGGACGGCAGGGTGGACCTCGCCGCCGTCCTCGCGAAGCTCGACGGCTTCCTCGCCCCCTACCCGCGCGCCGAGGTCGACGCCGCCGTCGCCTACCAGCCGCCCGTTGCCGCCGCGAAGACGGTCGAGTACGAGATCGGCGCGGACGAGACGCCGGACGGGAAGGTCATCCTCGGCGACGCCTGGGTCTTCGGGCGCTTCGACGAACGCGAGAAGCTGATGGCGCTCGACGTGATCACCGACGCGCTCGCGGGCGACAACGACGCGCCGCTCAAGAAGGCCCTGCTCGACCGTGGGCTCTGCGAGGATGTCCGCTTCGGCGTCGGCTCCGCCGCCCAGCTGGAGGCTTCGCTCGTCGTGAAGAACGTGAAGCGCGAGAACGTCGCGGCCGTGCGCCGCACGGTGCGCGAGACGCTGGCCGCCCTCGTCGCGAAGGGGCTTGACCGCGCGCGGCTGGAGGCGCTTCTGGACCGGGCCGAGTTCCACGACCGCGAGAAGGACTACGGCGGCTTCCCGCGCGGGCTCGCCTTCTTCAACGACGCCTACGACCAGTGGCTCTACGGGGGCGATCCGGCGGACGCCTTCCGCAACGCCGCGCGCTTCGCGTCCCTGCGCCGCCGCCTCGCCGAGGGGTGGTTCGAGCGGATGCTGAAGGAGGCCATCGTCGAGAACCCCCACCATGCGGAGCTGACGATGCTGCCGTCGGCCACGCTCGGCGCGGCGCGGCGCGCGGCGGAGAAGGCCGCGCTCGCGAAGGTCAAGGCGGGGTGGACGAAGGCGGAGGCCGAGGCCGTGGTGGCCGCCTGCCGCGCGCGAGAGAAGCGGCAGGCGGCGCCCGACCGCCCGGAGGACGCCGCGAAGCTGCCCGTCCTCGCCGTCAAGGACGTCCCCGTCGAGGGTCCGGTGCCGGTGTACGAGACGGCCCAGGCCGGGGAGGTGACGGTGATCCGTCCCCGCACCCAGGCGAACGGCGTCCTCCACCTGGGCCTCGCCTTCTCGGTGGCCGACCTGACGGTGGACGAGCTCGCCGACCTGCCGATGCTCGCGCGCGTCCTGGGCGACCTGCCGACGGCGCGCCACGCGATCGACGCCCTGCGCAACGAACTCGACGGCAAGCTCGGGAACTTCGGGATGTCCGCTGCCGTGTACGGGAAGCCGGGCGATCCGCAGGACGCGCATCCCTATTTCTCGGTGGGCGTCTCCGCGCTCCTGTCGCGCCAGGCGGACGTGCGGCGCCTCGTCCCGGAGGTCCTGCTCGAAACGTCCTTCGCGGACGCCCGGGCCATCGGCGACCTCGTGAAGCAGACGCGCATCGCCGCCGAGCGCGCGACGATGGGCCTCGGCGGACGCAACCACCCGTTCCGCCGCGCCGCCGCGCAGCTTTCCGTGCGCGCCGCCCTGGAGGAGACGCTGGAGGGCTTCGCGCAGATCCGCCACCTGCAGAAGCTGGACGCCGGCGGTGCGGCGGCCCTCGGCGCACGCCTCGCGGCGCTCGCGCGGAAGGTCTTCGTGCGCGACCGCCTCGTCGTGTGCCTGACGGACAACATGCCCGCGTCCTTCGCGGGCGAGCTGGCCGCCGCCTTCCCGCGCGGCCCGGTCGGCGCGCCCGTCGCCCATGCGCCCTTTCCGAAACGCCGCGAGGGCTTCCGCATCCCGGCGTCCATCGGCTTCGCGGCGCGCGTGGCGCATCCCGTGCCGGGCGTCTACGGCGGCTCCGCCGTCGTCGCCTGCCGCATCCTTTCGCTGGGCTACCTGTGGAACGAGATCCGCGTGAAGGGCGGGGCCTACGGCGGCAACGTGCGCGTGCGGCCCGACGGCGACGCGGGCTGGCTCTCGTGGAACGACCCGACGCCCGCCCGCTCGCTCGACGTCTACGCGAAAAGCGGCGACGCGCTGCGCGCGTTCGCGGCGGGGGACGACGCGCTCGACCGCTACGTCGTGAGTGCCGTCGCGGCGACGGAGCCGTACCTCACGCCGCGTGTCGAAGCTTCCCGGGCGATGGACCTCTACCTGTCGGGCCGCACGCCCGCCGACCTGCAGCGCCTGCGGGCGGAAATGCTCGCGACGACGAAGCAGGACCTCGCGGCCTTCGCGAAGCGGCTCGACGCGCTCGCGCGGGACGCCGCCGTCTGCGTCCTCGCCGGCCCGCAGCAGCTGGAGGCCTGCACGAACCGGCTTGACGCCGTCGAATCGGTCGTCCAGACTCGCGAATAGGGAGGGACGCGCTCCCGCGCGACCGTTTCCCGCACGACCGTTTGGTTGGCGCGCGAAGTACCCGCGCCGCCCTCGGCGCGTGGCGCTGAGGGGCGGCATGGCGGTCGCGCTCCCGCGCGACCGGAGGTGACAGCCGTTGTACCGGGAATTTCCGGGATAATAATGTACCTAGACGGCGTTCTCGCAAAACAAAAATATGGTTGTTTCAGATCGGATACAGTTATGGTATAATTGTGTTGATTTTGGAACAGGAGAGCCATGACGAAGTATGATTCCATCAAACAGGCGTTTCTGGAGAGAGGCGTATTGTCTCTTCATGATGAATGTTGCCGAGGCGTGCCGAGGGTTTACTTTTCGCGGCTTGTCCGCGAAGGGGTCATCAGTCGTATAGGGAGTGGGGTCTACAGCTGTGCAACCTACTCGTTCTCGGAGCATATTGGCTATGTCGAGGCGCAGAGGGTTGTTCCGGATGGCGTGTTCTGCCTCTTCTCTGCGTTGAAATTCCATAATCTGACGTTAGAGAATCCGCATCGTCTGCACATGGCCGTTTCACGCGGAACGTATGTACCACGAAATGAACTGCCGGTCGATTTCTACCGTTATTCTGAAAGTGCGTTTGAGTACGGAATCGAGGAACATCAAACAAAGGACGGACGTGTCCGGGTGTATTCTGTCGGAAAAACGCTTGCTGACTGTTTCAAGTTCAGGAATGTGGTAGGACTCGATGTTTTCATTGCGGCGGTCAGGGACGCAAGGGAGAAGAACTCCATTGACTACAATACGCTTTGGACGGCGATTAACGTCTGTCGCGTGGCCAAGGCAATTCGTCCCTATTTGGAGGGTATGCTATGAACCATGTTGTCACGAATCTCGGTCATTCTGCACGTGAACGCTTGAAGAATCTCTCGCGTGAGAGTGGGCGCATTCCGGATTACCTGTTTCAGAGGTATGCCTATGAACGGTTCTTCTACCGTCTGGGAGAATCAAGGTATCGTAGCCGCTTTGTCCTCAAGGGGGCGTCGTTGTTTTCCATTTGGCTTGGTCCGATGTTCAGAGTGACGCAAGATGTGGACTTTGAGTCAAGTCTCACACCCGACCATGAACTTATGGCGGATGTGTTTAGGGAAATCGCTGAGTTAAGGGTACCTGACGATGGTGTGCGGTTTGATGCATCGTCAATTGAAGTGTCCGGCATCAAGGCAGAAGATCAATACAAAGGTGTTCGTGTGAAGTTCAACGCCTTTATTGAACAGGTACGCATTCGCTTGCAGTTTGATGTCGGATTCGGCGACAGCGTCTATCCGCGTCCGGAGTACGGGACGTATCCTGTCTTACTGGGTGGCGGTTCACCGCGAATCAAGATTTATCCACAGTACACGGTCATTGCGGAGAAGTTGAGTGCCATGATCGGGCTTGGCATGGAGAACAGCCGACTGAAGGATTACTTTGACCTGTGGATCCTGAGTGAGAACTTTGAGTTTGACGGCGTCCTGCTGAAGACGGCAATCAAGAGGACTTTTAAGCGTAAGGGGCTTGAAATTGTTGACAAATGGCCTGTTGGGTTGCAGGATGTTTTCGCAAATGACACGTTGAAGATTGCACAATGGGATTCGTTTGTGCGACGAACCGAACCACGCAAGAAGCCACCAGGCTTATCCGAGGTTGTGTCTTGTATCCGCACGTTCCTTGAGCCAATCCTCTTCGGTGGCGAAGCGGCTTTACAGTGGAGTTGTAGCGAAAGGGCCTGGGGAAATGGAACAGAAATAATAAAACCTACCCAAGACAGCTGAGGACTACAATACGCCAATACACTGGAGCGCCACTCGCCCTCGGCGGGGAACTTTCCCGCGTGCCGAGAGCATCAATCATCGGAGTTTTCAACCCCTTTCATTGTCGGAGCAAAGCGAGTAAGAAGTTGGGTGTGGGAGGGATGTATATGCCGTAGGAAACGTCACCGCCCTCGTTGCGTGGGGCGGGGCGCAAGGACAGGAAAGAACAGGCATATGAACGATCTCGAACTCGCCAAGAAGGAATTCTTCGCCAAGAACTGGGAGGCTGGTATCGCGGCCGCGAAGAAGACAAACATGGAGGATCCCGTTCTCCGTTATTTCTTCGGCTATTGCCGTGAACATGGCTATGGAATGGAGCGGAATGACGCAGATGCCGTCCGAACAGCCCGAAGAGGACGAAGGCGAACGGATGGAGACGGATGCGTCGTCGGAATCGGAGGAGGACGAGCCGTCCGAAACGGTCGAGGACGTTCTGGTTGAACTGGACCAGCTTGTGGGCATTGGCCCCGTGAAGGACGAAATCCACAGGCTGACGGCCACGTTCAGGGTTCTGGCGCGGCGTCGGCTGGAGGGGCTTCCCGTTTCGCCCTCGTCCTACCACTGCGTGTTTTCCGGAAGCCCCGGAACGGGCAAGACGACGGTCGACGGGGCGTGCCGGTGTGGAAACTTCTGACGCCGCCGCCCCTCTCTTTGGCGATTTCCCGCCAAGCGTGCGGCGCGAGAACTTGCTATACTATCCGCCGACTTCTGAACCATTCTGAACCTCTGGAGCGGGTGCCTGCGGCATCCTTCTCACGAATCGGCATCGACCATGGACAAGATCATCATTCTCGACTACGGCTCGCAGTACACGCAGCTCATCGCGCGGCGCATCCGCGAACAGCACGTCTATTCCGAAATCGTCCCGTTCGACATCACGGCGGAACGGGCGAAGGCCTACGCGCCGAAGGGCATCATCCTCTCGGGCGGGCCGAACAGCGTCTTCGAGGCGGGCGCGCCCGGCATCGACCGCGCGATCTTCGACCTCGGCGTGCCGGTCCTCGGCGTCTGCTACGGCATGCAGCTCATGAGCCAGGAGCTGGGCGGCAAGGTGCAGCCCGGCGAGCGGCGCGAATACGGCAAGACTGAGATGACGGTCGAGCCGGGCAACGAGCTCTTCAAGGGTCTCCCCGACACGTTCACCGTCTGGATGAGCCACGGCGACCGCGTCGCGGCGATCCCGGCGGGCTTCCAGGTGAGCGCGACCTCGGCGAACTGCCCCTACGCGGCAATCCGCAACGAGGCGCGGCGCTTCTTCGGCATCCAGTTCCACCCGGAGGTCGTCCACACCGAACACGGCAACCAGATCCTCTCGAACTTCGTCTTCAACATCTGCCGCGCGAACGCCGACTGGCAGCTGACGACATGGATCGAGGACACGGTGGAGAAGCTGAAGAGGCAGGTCGGCGACGACGAGGTCGTGCTGGGCCTCTCCGGCGGCGTCGATTCGTCCGTCGCGGCCGTCCTCCTCCACAAGGCGATCGGGCCGCGCCTCCACTGCATCTTCGTGGACAACGGGCTCCTGCGCTGGCGCGAGGCCGAGCAGGTGGAGGAGATGTTCCACGCGAAGCTGGGGCTCGACCTCACCGTCGCGCGCGCCGCGCAGAAGTTCTACGCCGCGCTGAAGGGGCTCGACGAGCCGGAGGCGAAGCGCAAGGCGATCGGCAAGACGTTCATCGACGTCTTCGCGGACGAGGCGCGGCGGTTCAAACACTGCCGTTTCCTCGGGCAGGGCACGATCTACCCCGACGTCATCGAGAGTTCCCACGCGGTGAAGGGCCCCTCGCAGACGATCAAGTCGCACCACAACGTGGGCGGGCTGCCGCCGGACCTCGCGTTCGAGCTGTGCGAGCCGCTCAGGGACCTCTTCAAAGACGAGGTGCGCGCCGTCGGCCGCGTCCTCGGCATGGCGGACGAGCTCCTGGACCGCCAGCCCTTCCCCGGCCCGGGCCTCGGCGTGCGCATCCTCGGCGAGGTGACCGAGGAGAAGGTGAAGCTCCTCCAGCAGGCCGACCTGCGCGTGCAGGAGGAGGTCAAGAAGCTGCCCGACTACAAGGCGATCTGGCAGACGTTCGCCGTCCTCCTGCCCGTCAGGTCCGTCGGCGTGATGGGCGACCAGCGCACCTACGAGTACACGTGCGCGATCCGTTCGGTGAACTCCATCGACGCGATGACGGCGGACTGGACGCATCTCCCCTACGAGACGCTGGCGACGATGTCGAACCGCATCATCAACGAGGTACGCGGCATCAACCGCGTCGTCTACGACATCTCCTCGAAGCCGCCCGCCACCATCGAGTGGGAGTGAGCGCGTCCGCGCGGCGCGGTGCATTTGACGTGAACACGCGAGAAAGGAGCGGGGCATGCAGGTGAAGTACAGGGTGATGGGAATCGTGGCGGCGCTGTGCGCCGTCGGGGCGCTGGCGCGGCAGGACGAGATCCGCCCGGGCGCCCTGTGGTACGACACGGCGGGGCACGTCATCAACGCGCACGGCTGCGGCGTGATGTTCGACCGCGGCGCCTACTGGTGGTACGGCGAGCACAAGGTCTACGGGCGCGCCGGGAACAAGGCGCACGTGGGCGTCCACGTCTACTCCTCGACGGACCTCGTGAACTGGGACGACCGGGGCATCGCGCTCGCCGTCTCGGAGGATCCGCAGAGCGACATCGCCGACGGCTGCATCATCGAGCGCCCGAAGGTGATCCACTGCCCGAAGACGGGGAAGTACGTGATGTTCTTCCACCTGGAGCTGAAGGGGCAGGGCTACAATGCGGCGCGCGCGGGCATCGCGGTGGCGGACCGTCCGGAGGGGCCGTTCGCGTTCCAGCGCTCGCTGCGTCCGAACGGCGCGATGAGCCGCGACATGACGCTCTTCGTGGACGACGACGGCCGGGCCTACCACATCTTCGCGTCGGAGGAGAACAGGACGACGCACATCGACGAGCTGACGGAGGACTTCCTCGACTACACGGGCCGGAGCGTGCGGATGGCCGTGGACGCATCGACCGAGGCGCAGGCCGTCTGCAAGCAGGGCGGCTGGTACTACCTGGTCGGTTCCGGCTGCACGGGGTGGCGGCCGAACAAGGCGCGCCTCTACCGCGCGAAGTCGCTGGAGGGGCCATGGGAGAACCTGGGGAACCCCTGCCGGGGGACGCGCCCCGAGACGGGCCTCGGGCCGGACATCACCTGGGGCGCGCAGTCGTGCTTCCTCCTGCCCGTCGCGGGCCGCCCCGGCGAGGTCATCGCGATGTTCGACATCTGGCATCCCGCGAACCACGAGGAGAGCCGCTATGTGTGGCTGCCCGTCACGTTCGAGAAGGACCGCCTCTGGATCGACTGGAAGACGGCGTGGCGGCCGCAGGTCGCGCCGCTCCCCAAGGCGCCGCCGATGCGCTTCATGACGTTCAACATCTGGGGCGACTACTTCAAGAACCCCGTCGCGGAGCGCGACGCGGGCGTGGCGGAGGTCATCGTGCGCGAAAAGCCCGACGTCGTCGCCCTGCAGGAGGTGACGCGGAACTGGTACGAAAGCCGCCTCTTCAAGACGACCGCCGCCGCCGGCTACGCGCTCATTCGCGGCGACGAGGACATGGCGCTCTACCGGGCGGGCGCGGAGGACGGGCTCAAGACCGGCGCGAAGCTCAAGAAGCGCAACTGGTGCAACCACGAGCCGCTTCTCTACAACGCCCGGCGCTTCGCCCTGCTCGATTCCGGCGTCGAGTTCTACCACCTCGACCTCCAGGTCGAGAAGAGCGTGACCTGGGGCGTCTTCGAGGACCGCATGAGCGCCCGGCGCCTCGTCGCCTTCGCGACGCACTTCTGGTGGAAGAAGGGGGCCGAGAGCGACGCCCTCCGCGCGCTCAACGCGCGCCGCGTCGTGGAGGTGGTGAACCGCGTGAGGGCGAAGTGGGGCGACCTGCCCGTCATCGGCGGCGGCGACCTCAACTGCGCATACGAGGCGGCGCCGCACCGCGTCTTCGCGAACGCGGGCTATCTCAACGCCGCCCGGACGGCGGACGTGCGCGATCCGCGTCCGAGCGAGCACGGCGACCCCGTGCGCAACGCCGAGGGGAAGTACGAGGGGCGCCTCGTCCAGAAGGGCGACGCGCAGGCGGCCGACCTCGACCACGTCTACTACACGCCCGCGTTCCACGCGACGCGCCACGCGGTCGTCGCCGATCCGCTCGCGCTCGCCGTCTCCGACCACTCGCCCGTCGTCGTCGATGTCGAGATCCGGGACGGCGCCGGCCGCTAGGCGCCGCGCCGTCCCGTCAGGATGTCCTTCTGGCGCTGCTTGCCGCCAAGCCCGCGTTCGACAAACACGGGCTTCCCCGTCTCGGGCGAGAGGCCCGTGTAGTACATCGCCGTCGCCGCCGTGAGGGGCGTCGGCGTGAAGATCTGCACCTGCTCGGGGCTGAGCTTGAGATGCCGCGTCGCAAAGCGGCGCAATGCGCGCATGTCCGCCTCCGTGCAGCCGGGATGCGCGGCGATGAAGTAGTAGGTGAGGAACTGTTTCTTCCCGCACGCGCGCGAGGCGGCGTCGAACTCCTCCTTGAAGCGCAGGAGGGACGACACGTCGGGCTTCCCCATCGCGGCGAGCACGTGGTCGACGACGTGTTCGGGCGCGAGCTTGAGCTGGCCCGAGACGTGGTGGCGCGCGAGGGCGTCGACGTAGTCGCGGCCGTGGCGGGCGTCGGCCGCCGCGAGGTCGGGGCGGATGCCCGAGGCGACGAACACGTGCTTCACGCCGGGAAGGGCGCGGATCTTCCGCAGCAGGTCGAGCTGCGGGGCGTGGTCCGGCTTCAGCGCGGGGCAGCAGGAGGGGAAGAGGCAGTCGCGGTCGGCGCAGGCGCCGGCGGACTTCTTGCGCGGGCAGTCGAAGCCGTACATGTTCGCGGTCGGTCCGCCGACGTCGGCGACGGTGCCACGGAACTTCGGATGCTCCGCGAAACGCGCGACCTCGGCGAGGATCGAGCGCGCGCTGCGGCTCACCACGCGGCGGCCCTGGTGGACCGTGATCGCGCAGAAGCGGCAGTTCCCGTAGCAGCCGCGGTGGGTCGTCACCGAGAAGCGGATCGTGTCGAGGGCGCGGATGGGGCCCTGCGCGCGGATGGAGGGCGGGGCGTCGAGCATGAAGGGGATGTCGTGGACGGCGTCGAGTTCGTCCGGTTCGAGCGGCGGCGCGGGCGGGTTGTGGACGAGCCAGCGCAGGTCGACCCGCTGGACGAGCGTGCGGGCGGTGACGGCGTCCTGGTTCGCCGCGAAGAGGGTGTGCGCCCGCAGGAACGCGCGGCGGCCGGCGTCCGTCTTCGCCGCGACCTCGGCGAAGGAGGGCAGTTCGACGGCCTCCGGCAGGGCGCGGCGGCGTTCGTCGTTCGCGAGGTGGCAGATGCCCCGGATGCCGCGCCAGTTGGTGCCGTCGCGGAAGGCCTCGGCGAGCTGGACCATCGCGCGCTCGCCCATGCCGTAGCAAAGGACGTCCGCCTTCGCGTCGCAGATCACGGGGCGGCGCACCTTGTCGCTCCAGAAGTCGTAGTGCGCGACGCGGCGGAGGGAGGCTTCGATGCCGCCGAGGACGATGGGCTTCGATGGCTTGAAGGCGGCGCGGATGGCGTTCGCGTAGGCGATGGTGGCGCGGTCGGGGCGGCGGGTGTTCGCGCCGCCGGGGGTGAAGTCGTCCTGGTGGCGGCGCTTGCCGGTGGCCGTGTAGTTCGCCACCATCGAGTCGACGCAGCCGGCGGAAACGCCCCAGAAGAGCAGGGGCTCGCCGAGCGCGCGGAAGGCGTGCGGGTCGTGGACGTCGGGCTGCGAGAGGAGGGCGACGCGGAAACCGTGGCGCACGAGGACCTGTCCGATGACGGCGACGCCGGAGTAGGGGGAGTCGACGTAGGCGTCGCCCGAGACGAGGATGACGTCGGCCGCGTCCCAGCCGCGCGCGCGCATCTCCTCCTTGGTGGTGGGAAGAAACATGGGGAAGATTATACCACGAAGTGGGCCTTGGATAGAGCGATGGAATGGATGAGCGATGCGACCGTTTTCGAGAAGAGGACTGGAAATGCCGTGTTCCGCAGTGAAATCCCACGTTCTGTCCTGTAGGCCCATTGATGAGATTATGGTGCGGAAAAATATTTTACAGCCACTCATTTCGTCAAACGGGGCGATTGCCCCTCGTGGAATATTAGGCCGCATGGAACTGAAGTCCACGGAACCCCTGAAGGGGGCATTGACAGACGTCATGTCATTTTGATATATTACAAAATAACGAAAGGAAAAATCGGTGGAAAAATTCGATCGAAAGATGTGGGAGACTCCCGCGAAGAGGTTCAAGGCGCTCGGGCATCCGGTGCGCATGTGGATTGCTGCGCAGCTGATGGACGGCGAGAAGTGCGTTCATGAGTTCGTCGATCGCGTCGATCTCGATTTTTCAACTGTCTCCCAGCATCTTTCGGGACTCAAGGTCGCCGGTGTGGTCGAGGCCGACAAGCGCGGCAAGGAAGTCTTCTACCGGCTGAAATGCAGCTGCGTACGCAGCTTTCTCAGGTGCGTCGAGGCGAAAAGAAGATCCGGAGCGTGCTGAATCGCTGCGGTGGACATTGCGGCAGGTGATTCCCGAATCCGGAACACAGGAGGGCAAGGCATGAAATACGTCATCATCGGCGGCGTGGCTGCGGGGGCGAGCGCTGCGGCACGGCTGCGGCGGCTCGACGAACAGGCGGAGATCGTCCTTCTCGAGAAGGGAAGCGAGATCTCCTATGCGAACTGCGGGCTTCCGTACCACGTCGGCGGCGTGATCGCCGCCCGCGCGCGGCTCTCGGTGATGCCGCCCGCCAAGTTCGCCTCCTGGTTCAACGTCGACGTCCGCACGAACTGCGAGGCGACCGCGATCGACCGCGCGAAGAAGGACGTCGAGATCCGCACGGCGGACGGGGTCTCGCGCCTCGCCTACGACAAGCTGCTGATCGCGACCGGCGCGACGCCCGTCGGCGACGCCTACACGGACGCGACGCATCCGCACGTGGCGCACCTCTGGACGCTCGCCGACATGGACCGCGTCATGGCGAAGCTCGGGGCGGCGAAGCGCGTCCTCGTGGTCGGGGCGGGGTTCGTCGGCCTCGAACTCGCCGAAAACCTGCGTCATCGCGGTCTCGCCGTCACCGTCGTCCAGCGCGGCGGACACGTCCTGCCGACGATGGACGCCGAGATGGCCGAGCCGCTGGCGGACGAACTCCGCGGCGCGGGGATCGACCTCCGGTTCGGATGCGTCGTCTCCGATTTCGTGGAGAAGCCGGACGGCGTGGAGGCGGTGCTGGACGATGGCACACGCCTCGCCGTCGATCTCGCCGTGGTTTCGACCGGGGTCCGTCCGCGCGCCGAACTCGCCAAGTCCGCCGGGCTCGAGATCGGCCCGCGCGGGCACATCGTCGTCGACGAAGGACTCCACACGAGCGATCCGGACATCTTCGCCGCGGGCGACGTGATCGAGGTGCGCGATCTCGTGTTCGGCGGCAAGACGGCAATCGCGCTGGCGGGACCGGCCAACAAGCAGGGCCGCATCGCCGCGGACAACATGGCCGGAGGCGCGAGCGTCTACCGGGGTACCTTTGGGGCGAACGTCGTCAAGGTCGGCGAGTTGACCGCGGCGGGTGTCGGATGGACCGAGGCACGGCTCAAGGCCGAGAATCGCGACTACCGGAAGATCTACATCCATCCGTCGTCCGGCGCGGGCTACTATCCCGGCGCGGCGCGGCTCAACATGAAGCTCCTCTTCGGCGCGGACGGCACGATCTACGGGGCGCAGATCGTCGGCGCGAAAGGCGTCGACAAGCGGATCGACACGATCGCCGAGGCGATGCGCGTGAGGCTCAAGGCCCCGCAGCTCGGCGAACTCGAACTCGCCTACGCGCCGCCGTACAGCTCGGCGAAGGATCCGGTGAACTTCCTCGGCTTCGTCGCGGAGAACGTCCTCACCGGCAAGAGCGACGTCGTCGCGCCGGACACGATCCCGGCGGACGCGCAGATCATCGACGTGCGCGAACCGTCCGAACACGAGATGGGGGCGGTTCCCGGCGCGATCAACATCCCGCTCGGGAGCCTGCGGGCGAGGCTGAACGAACTCGACCGGGCGAAGACCTACGTGACGTGCTGCGCGGTGGGGCTGCGCGGTTACCTCGCCGAGCGCATCCTCAAGCAGAACGGCTTCAAGGTGTACAACCTTTCCGGCGGCTGGGCGACCTGGCGGCTGTTCCATCTATCTTCTTCGACCCTCGATCTCCCTTGAAATTGTTCGGGGAACAATGGAGCAATCTCAAGCCCGTTTTTCGGTTGATTTGGTACATCCGATTTGTTAATATCTCTCAAACTGATTTGAAAACACCATGTTTTCCGCTGAAAGAGAGAAGGAAATGAACTGGAACAGACCGTCAAGGGGATGGGTCCTGCCGGGTCTCATCCTGGCGGGGGCGCGCCCTCGCGCAGGCGCTGCGGGCTTTTCTGGAGGAGAAGTGAGATGAAGAAGAAACTGATTCCGTTGTGGTGCGCGTGCGCGCTGGCGGGGGCATGGGGCGCGGGCGCGGCGGAGCCGCTGTGCGTGTCGGGCGTCTACCCGCACCTCGCGATGGTGAACGACGAGGGGGAGTGCGGAACGGGGGCGGTGGTGCCGTGGGCGGGAAGCCTGTGGGTCGTCACGTACGGGCCGCACTGCCCCGTCGGGTCGAGCGACCGGCTCTACCAGATCAAGCCCGACCTGACGCGCGTGATCCGTCCGGAGTCGGTCGGCGGCACGCACGCCGAGCGCCTGATCCACCGCGAGACCGGGAAGCTCCTCATCGGACAGTACCTCGTCTCGTCGAACGGCCAGGTCGAGACCGTGTGGATCAGCCGCATGCCGGGGCGCCTCACGGGCGCCGCGCGCCACCTGGAGGATCCCGCGCGCAAGGTCTACGTGACGGACATGGAGGAGGCCCTCTACGAGCTGGACATGACGGACCCCTCGAAGACCTACACGCGCATCCGCGACGGGCACAACCGCGCGGCGTTCGAGGCGTACTTCAGGAAATGGAACCGCACGCCGCCGCCCGGCTGGAACGAGGCCGAGGCGTCGACGCTCTTCGGCTACCACGGCAAGGGCACGTGCAGCGGGTTCGGCAAGGTGTTCTACGCGAACAACGGCATGTGCTCCCCGGCGGCGATGAACGACCCGCGCACGCCCTCGGGCTGCCTCGCGTTCTGGAAGCCGGGCATGACGAACTGGGAGCTGATCCGCACGAACCAGATCACCGAGATCACGACCCGCGACGGCATCTACGGCAACGAGCATCCGGGCACGAACGCGATCTGGGCGCTCGGCTGGGACCACCGCAGCGTGATCCTCACGACGACGGCGGACGGCGCGACGTGGCACGACTACCGCCTGCCGAAGGGCTCGCACAGCTACGACGGCGCGCACGGCTGGAACACGGAGTGGCCGCGCATCCGCGAGATCGGCGCGGGCGACGACTTCCTCGCGACGATGCACGGCACGTTCTGGAAGTTCCCCGCCGCCTTCGCGCCGGGCCGCGCGGCGGGCGTGCGCCCGCGCTCGACCTACCTGAAGGTGATCGGCGACTTCTGCCGCTGGGGCGACCGCGTCGTCTTCGGGTGCGACGACCACGCGAAGAGCGAGTTCCTCAACGTGCGGCCCCTGAAGGGGAAGCGCCCGAAGGCGCGGCAGAGCGAAAGCAACCTCTGGTTCGTGGAGCCCGCGCGGCTGGACGCGCTCGGTCCGCGCGAGGGGCGGGGCGCCGTGTGGAGCGGCGACGCCGTGGCGGCCGGCCAGGTGAGCGATCCGTTCCTCTTCGCGGGCTACGACCGCGCGTGGCTGTGGCTGACCGTCCCGGCGGAGGTGCAGGTGGACAAGGCGGGCGACGGCGTGTGGACGGTGTGGAAGACGCTCGCGCCGGGCGGGCACGACCTCGCGTCCGCCCCGAACGGCGAGTGGGTGCGCCTCGTCGCCGGGGCCGCCGCGACGAACGCCTTCGCGGTCTTCCACATGACGGGCGAACGCGCGACGCCGCCGGAGCCGTTCACGGCGTCCGCGCCGAAGGAGGCGGCGTCGGTCTTCGAGAATGACGCGCCGGTTCCCGAAGGGCTCGTCACGGCGGACGCGGCCTCGCTCGTCTACGTGGACAACGGCGTGCGGCGGCGTCTGCCGCGCCGGACGGCGACGAGCGTGGCGTCGGGCGGGCGGCTCTGCCGCGAGGTCTCGACCGAGCGCGACCTCCTGCACGTGGGCGAGATCTTCTACGAACTGCCGGCGGACAACGCGGGCGGCTTCCGGTACGTCCACCCCGTCGCGGCGACGCCCCGGCGCATCGTCGACTACGACACCTGGAAGGGCTGCCTCGTCCTGAAGGAGGCCGGCGGCGCGCTGAAGATCGGCGTGGCGGACGACCTGTGGGGCCTCGGCAAGCCGGTCGGCGTGGGCGGCCCGTGGAAGGAGACGGCCGTCAAGGCGGGCGTGCCGAGCGACCCGTACCTGATGAACGGCTTCGACCGCAAGGCGCTCGTCCTGTGGGCGAGCGCGGGCACGACGGTGACGCTGGAGGCGGACATCGACGGCTGCGGCACCTGGGTCGCCGCCGGCGCGCATCCCGTCAAGGCGGGCGAGACGCGCACGGTCGAGTTCCCGGCGGCGTTCTCCGCCTACTGGGTGCGCGTGCGCGCCGACCGCGCCTGCACGGCGACGGCGCAGTTCCTCTATCGCTGACGATGTGGTAAACTATCCTGCCATGGGTAAGAAGACGAATGAACCGAACGAGAAGCGGATTGCCGAGCTGGTGCGGCAGCTGCTGGTCGAACTGGGCGAGGATCCGCGGCGCGACGGCCTCCTGAAGACGCCGGAGCGCGTCGCCAAGTCGCTTGCGTTCCTCACGCGCGGCTACCGCCAGACGCCGCGCGGCGTCCTGAACAACGCCGTCTTCGACGCGGGCGCGAACCACATGATCGTGCTGCGGAACATCGAGGTCTACTCGCTGTGCGAACACCACATGCTGCCGTTCTACGGCAGCTGCGCGGTGGGGTACATCGCGAAGAGCAAGGTGCTGGGCGTCTCGAAGATCGCGCGCATCGTGGACTGCTTCGCGCGGCGGCTCCAGATCCAGGAACGCCTCACGGAACAGGTCGCCGAGGCCATCCAGGACGCGGCGAAGGCCGAGGGCGTGGGCGTCGTCTTCAAGTGCCGCCACCTCTGCATGATGATGCGCGGCGTGGAGAAGCAGAATTCCGAGATGGTGACGAGCGCGATGCTCGGCAGCTTCCGTTCGGACGAGAAGGTGCGCCAGGAGTTCCTCTCCCTGATCCGCTGACCCCGAAGGGGGGCGCGCAGGCCCGTCCCACGGCGGACACGCCGTGCCGTGCGTCCCCGCATGTCGTTTTTTTGGTATACTGGCACGGTTTTCACAAAGGAGTTCAGCATGGACGTACGTTACACGGTTGGCCGGAACGAATACCGGCGCATGACGACGGAGGAGCTGCGCGCGGCGTTCCTGAACACCGCGCTCTGCGAGGCGGGCAAGGTCAAGCTCATGTACTGCGAGGTCGAGCGGGGCATCGCGGGCTTCGCGGTGCCGACGGCGGCGCCGCTCGCGATGCCGGCGGGGAAGGAGCTCGCGAGCGACTTCTTCTGCGCGCGGCGCGAACTCGGCGTCCTCAACGTGGGGGGCGCGGGCACGGTGACGTGCGACGGCACGGCGTACGCGCTCCGGCCGCGCGAAGTCCTCTACGTGGGGCGCGGCACGAAGGAGATTGTGTTTGCGTCCGAAAACGCCGGGACGCCGGCGGTCTTCTACCTCGTGAGCTACCCGGCGCACCGGGCGTTCCCCACGAAGCTCATCCGCTTCGAGGACGCGAACCACCGCCGCTGCGGCACGAAGGAGGACTGCAACCTCCGCACGATCCACCAGTTCATCCTGCCGGGCCGCTGCGACAGCTGCCAGCTCGTGATGGGCTACACGGAACTGGAGCCGGGCAGCAACTGGAACACGATGCCCGCGCACACGCACGAGCGCCGCACGGAGATCTACATGTACTTCGGCATCGAGCCGGGGCAGTGCGTGTTCCACTTCATGGGGCCGGGCGACGAGACGCGCCACCTCGCGGTCCACGACCACGACGTCGTCGTCTCGCCGATGTGGTCCATCCACTCCGGCGTGGGCACGAAGGCCTACACCTTCTGCTGGGCGATGGGCGGCGAGAACCAGGAGTTCGACGACATGGACGGCATCGCCGTCGAAACGCTGAGGTAGTTAAGTCGCCCCTTCGGGGCTTTAGTTAAGTCGCTTCGCTTTTAAGTAGTTAAGTCGCCCCTTCGGGGCTTTAAGTTCTTTCAGGCTTCCATTTAACCACTCAACCACTCAACGACTCAACCACTCAACCACTTAACTACTCAACCACTCAACCTCTTAACCACTTAACCACTCAACGACTCAACCACTCAACCACTTAACTACTTAACTACTTAACCACTTAAAGTCCCCAATGGGGGCGACAACGAGACAGGAGGCAGACGATGGTTCTCGATCAATTCAAGCTGGACGGAAAGGTCGCGGTCGTGACGGGCGCGGGGCGCGGCATCGGGCAGGCGTATGCGCTGGGGCTCGCGGAGGCGGGGGCGGACATTGCGGTCGTCGACGTTATCCCGATGGACGAGACGCTGGACGCGGTCAAGGCGCTCGGCCGCCGGGCAATCGGCATCAAGGCCGACCTCGCGAAGGGCGAAAAGGAGGCGCCGAAGATCGTCGCGAAGGTGGTGAAGGCGCTCGGGCGCGTGGACATCCTCGTGAACAACGCGGGCATCATCCGCCGCGAGCCGTTCCTGGAACACAGCGCGAAGAACTGGAACGACGTCATTTCCATCAACCTCTCCACGCCGTTCTTCCTCTCGCAGGCGGTGGCGCGGCAGATGGTGAAGCAGGGCCAGGGCGGCAAGATCATCAACATCGGCTCGATGCTCTCCTACCAGGGCGGCATCCTGATCCCCGGCTACGCGGCGACGAAGGGCGGCATCAAGTCCCTCACGATGCTCATGGCGAACGAGCTGAGCAAGTACGGCATCTGCGTGAACGCGATCGCGCCCGGCTACATCGCGACGGCGAACACGGCGCCCATCCGCGCGGACAAGAAGCGCAACAAGGCGATCCTCGACCGCATCCCCGCCGGACGCTGGGGCACGCCGGACGACCTGAAGGGCCTGTGCGTGTTCCTCGCCGCGCCGGCGAGCGACTACGTGACCGGTTTCATGTATGCATGCGATGGAGGCTGGCTTGCCCGCTAAATGAAGATCCTCACCCGCTACGTCCTCCGCGAGTTCTGCGTGCCCCTCTTCTACTGCCTGACGGGGTTCGTCTCGATCTACCTTCTCTTCGAGCTCTTCGGCTCGTTTAGCCGGCTGGTTTCGGCCCGCCCCGGCTTCCTCAAGGCCTGCACGTACCTCGCGGGCTACCTCGCGCCCTACTTCGAGTGGATGGCGCCGGCGTGCCTGATGCTGGCGACGCTCTACACGATGTGGAACTTCTGCCGCCACTCCGAGATCATCGCGATGCGGGCGAGCGGCATCGGCTTCTTCACGATCGTCAAGCCGCTCCTCGCGGTGGCGACGCTCATGGCGCTGCTCGTCGGCTGGGTGAACGAGGTCTACGTGCCGCGCTACGGGCAGTGGGCGAAGCTCTACAAGGCGCACCGCTTCAAGGAGGAGGACATGGAGAAGGCGGACGACATCGTCTTCCACAACGCGGCGAAGAGCCGGACCTGGCGCGTGGGGCTGCTCGTGAACGAGGAGGCGTCGATCCTGGAGGACGTCTCCGTCTCCGTCAACTATCCGGGCGGCGGACGCAAGATGACGATCAACTCGCCCCGCGCCGAGTGCCTGGACGGCGTGTGGTACCTGATGAATCCGGAGATCGTCTACTACACGGAGCTGGGGGCCGAGATGGTGTCGCCCACCCCCGAACTCGACAAGCTCTCCCTGCGGCCCTTCGTCGAGTTCGACGAGAAGCCCCGGGACTTCCTGCTGCAGAACCGCGACCCCGCCTTCTGCTCCACGCTGGACCGCCTCCACTACCTCAAGATGCACCCGGCCCTCACGGCCGAGACGCGCCGGGGCCTCGTCTACGACCTCGCGGCGCAGATCGTCGCGCCGCTTGCCTGCCTCGTCATCACGCTCTTCGCGATCCCCGCCGGCATCGCGAGCGGGCGGCAGAGCGTCTTCAAGGGCATCGTGGGGGCGCTCGGCATGTTCTTCGCCTTCTACGGCATGACGATCTGCGGCATGGTCTTCGCGAAGAAGGGGTGGGTGCCGCCCATCCCGGCGGCCGTGCTGCCGGATCTCATCTTCTTCGCCATCGGATGCCGCCTCTTCTGGCGGCAGAGATAGCGCGAAAGGCCGTCCGCAGACTGGACGCTGCGCGTTCTTTTTGCTATACTGGCAAGCACTTGCGAGTTATTTTCTTTTGAAGACAGAGAGGGAGTCAGACATGGTTACGGCGATTATCGTGGCGGCAGGAAAGAGCGAGCGCATGGGCGCGGGCACCGACAAGGCGTTTCTCAACCTTGGGCCAAAGCCCGTGGTGGCCTGGAGCCTCCTTGCCTTCGAGCGCTGCGCGGATGTCGACCAGATCGTCCTCGTCGTGCGCAAGGACCAGCTCATCGCCGCGAAGGCCGTGGTGCGGATGTTCGGCATCTCGAAGGTGCGGGCGGTCGTGGCCGGGGGCGCGAAGCGCCAGGATTCGGTGATGAACGGCCTGAAGGAGCTGGACGTCGATACGCGCTTCGTGGTCGTCCACGACGGGGCGCGGCCCTGCGTGCGGCCCGAGACGATTTCCGAGGTCGTCAAGCTCGCCCGCCGCGCCGGCGCGGCGGTGGTGGGGTGCCATATCTGGGACACGGTGAAGTTCGTCGAGAAGGGCACGACCGTGACGCGCACGGAGGACCGCGCGAAGCTCTGGGCCGTGCAGACGCCGCAGGCGTTCGACGTGCGGCTCCTGAAGCAGGCCTACGCGGCCGTGGCGGAGCAGAAGAAGGACGTGACGGACGACGCGTCCGCCGTGGAGCTGCTGGGCGAGCCGGTGAAGATCTTCGAATCCGAAAAGCCGAACCTGAAGATCACGACGGTTGAGGATCTTCAGGTTGCCGCGGCGGTGGTGTTGAAGGCGTAATCTTTATCTAACTTGGGGTGAGAGCGAGGTTGAATGGGTCGAGTCTACGCGGTTCTCGGTGACATCCATGCGAATATCGACGCCCTGAACGCCGTGTTGGACGACGCGCGCGCGCAGGGCGTTACCCATTTCGTCTGCGTGGGCGACGTCGTGGGCTACAACGCGGCACCCGCCGCATGCATCCGCGCCGTGCGCGACGAGCTCGGGTGCCCCTGCGTGCGGGGGAACCACGACCACTACGTCTCCGACCCCGGGACGAACCTGGCCGACTTCCACCCGAGCGCGGCCCAGGTGGTGGAGTGGACGCGCAGCCAGCTGGCGGCGGACGACGTCCAGTGGCTCCACGACCTGCCGCTCCAGAAGCCCGTGATGGGCTTCATGCTCGTCCACGCGACGCTCGACAAGCCCGACCACTGGGGCTATGTGTTCGAGAACCAGCAGGCCGAGGCGAACTTCAGCTACCAGTACACGCCGCTCTGCTTCCACGGGCACACGCACGTGCCGATCATCTACTCGAACGAGCCGGGGGGCGTGGTCCACTACCAGCCGCGCGACTTCACGCTCGAACTGGGGCAGCGCCTCTTCATCAACGTGGGGTCCGTCGGGCAGCCGCGCGACGGCGACCCGCGCGCTTCCTACGTGGTCTACGACATGGCGGCGCGCCAGATCCGTTTCCGCCGCGTGGCGTACGACGTGCAGGCGGCGATGGCGCGCAACCGCCTGGCGGGGCTGCCGGAGAAGTGCGCGTCCCGCCTGGAGATCGGGCGCTAGGGAAGGGGGTGACGCGGTGAGAGGACTGTCGGTCGTGGTTTCCCTTCTGGCCTGCTGGTGTGCGGGGTGTCTCTCGTCGGATGCCCCGGCGGCGAAGGCGTGGACGCTCGACGCCGCCCCTTCCGCGCCGGCGGCCGGGGTCCTGGAGGGCGCGGGAAAGGCCGCGTTCACGACGACGCGCGTGGGGGCCGTGTCCGTGGACGCGCCCTACGACAAGACGCCGTTCGTGGTGCGGCGGGCGGACGGATCCGTCGCGTTCGACCACTACAACGTCTTCGCCGCCTCCCCGGCGGCGCTGCTGCGCGCGCCCGTGCGGAACCGGATCGGCGCGGACGGCCGCTTCGGCAGCGTCGTCAATCCGTCCAGCGCCGCGTGGGCCGACGCGCAGGTGGAGGTGCAGGTGACGGACCTTTCGCTCGACTGCCGCACGGACGGCCGGCGCCGTGCCCGCGCAGCCCTTGCGCTTGACGTCGTCAAGGCCGGTCGCGGCCCGCGCACCGTCGCCCTGCAGGGCGCGGGGGCCGGCGAGGCGGATGCGGCGGAGGGGGATTACGCGCGGGCGTTCTCCAGCGCGGTCGATGCGGCGCTGGCGGAGGCGTTGAAGTCGTTGAAGGCCCCGGTGGGCGAAGCGGGAACGGAAAGGAAGCAACCATGAACGCGCGGGGCTTCAACCGCTGAAAACTTTTTTCGGATTTCCTGTAGATTCCGTTGGATGGTTCCCCTACTCCCAAGTGGACAAAGCCAACCAACTGTCCATGCCGCTCCAGGACCTCCCCATTTCCTGGAGCGGATTTTTTATGCTATACTGTCGCCCGGAGTTCAAAATGAAGACTTTTCTCGTTGCATGTTCGCTGATCCTGGCCCTGGCGGGCTGCCGCCGCACGGATGTGCGGAGTTTCGCCGTTGACGTCCCCCAGGCGACGGAGGCCGACCTTCCCGCCCTGAAGGCCTCCCTCGACCGCTATGCGGGGGTGGACAAGTCGACGATCAAGTTCGACGCGGCGGCACGCCGCCTCACGCTGCGGTACGATTCGATGCAGATCGCCAAGAAGAACATCGAGATGGCGATCGCCGGCGCGGGGTTCACGGCGAACGGCGTGACGCCCGAGTCCATCGGCGCGACGCCGAAGAAGAAGTAGGGGCGGAAGGGCGTCGGCATGGCGGCGTTCGGGGAGGCTCTGGCGTCGTTCCGGGCGTGGATTGCGCTGGAACGGGGGCTTTCGCCCAAGACGCTGGAGGCCTACGGACGCGACGCGCGCGCCTTTGCGGCGTTCCTCGCGGCGCGCGGATGCACGACGCCGCAGGCCATCGCGCGCGCGGATGTCGTTGCCTACCTGGAGAGGCTGTACGCGCAGCGGAAGCGCGCCTCGACGCGCGCGCGGGCGTTCATCGCCGTGCATGCGTTCCTGCGCCACCTGCGGGAGGAGGGGGCGCTTGCATGCGATCCGGCGGAGGGGTTGGAGGCGCCGAAGCAGGCCCTCGTCCTCCCGCGCGTCCTCGACGAGGAGACGGTGCGGCGGCTCGTGACGGGCGTTTCGGGCACGTCGCCGCGCGACCTCCGCGACCGGGCGATCCTCGAAATGCTCTACGGCTGCGGGCTGCGCGTGAGCGAGCTCTGCGCGCTGGAGGTGCGCGATTTCATCGCGGATGCGGACGTGGTGCGGTGCCGGGGGAAGGGCGCGAAGGAACGCCTCGTGCCGATGGGCGGCGCGTGCGGACGCGCCGTGCAGCGCTACCTCTCCTCCGCCCGCGACACGTTCACGAAGGGGAACGCCGCGGAGGGGCACCTCTTCGTGACGCGCCTGGGGCGCCCGTTCACGCGGATGGGGATCTTCAAGCTGCTGCGCGAACGCGCGGCGGCGGCGGGGATCGCCGCCGACGCCGTCTCCCCCCACGTGCTGCGCCACTGCTTCGCCACGCACATGCTCGCGCACGGGGCCGACATCCGCGCGATCCAGGACCTGCTCGGCCATGCGTCGATCGCGACGACGCAGATCTACACGCACGTCGACCGTGCGCGCTTCGGGGAGGTCCACCGCCTCCACCACCCGCGCGCGGACCTGCCGGTAATGGGTTAGTGGGTTGCGCAGCCCACCAGTCGAATTGAGGGTGCGCCCGCC
>URIT01000037.1 GCA_900547945.1 uncultured bacterium | reverse complement strand
GTCCGTCGAGCTGCACGCCGCGCACGCCCTGCCGTCCCGCGCCCCCGTCCCGCTCGACCTCGTGCGGCATCCGAAGGTGCGCGAGGCGACGGCGCGGCTCGCGGGCGGCGAGGCGGCGCTGGAGGCGGAGATCCGGCGGCAGTACCCGGACCTCAAGCTCGGCCCCGCCTACGAGCGCGAGGAGGGGCTTGACCGCCTGGGGCTCGTCGCCGGCGTGACGCTGCCGCTCTGGAACCGCAACCGGAAGGGGATTGCGGAAGCGGAGGGCGCGCGCGACGCGGCGCGGCTCGACGCGATTGAAGTCTGGCGCGACCTCGTGCGCGAGGCTTCCGCCGCGCGGGCACAACTCGCGAACCTCCTCGACCATCCGCCCGCGCCGGGGTCGGACCGCGAACAGGCCGAGAAGCTTGCGGACGCGGGCGAACTCGGCCCGCTCGACTACCTCGCCGTGCGCGAGGAGCTGTGCGACCTCGACCTCGAAGAGGCCGCCTGGCGCGCCGAGGTGTGCGGGGCCTACGAGGCGCTTGCGCGCTATGCCGTTGAGGATGAACGTTGAAAACGAAAAGGAAGATGAAGGAAATGACCATGATGAAAACGATCTTTGCGTTGGCGGGCGTGTTGTGCTTCGGGGCGTTCGCCGTGGAGCCGCACGACCACGACCACGCGGCGCACGACCACGACCACGCGGCGCACGACCACGACCATGCGGGCCACGGCCCGGCAGCGAAGGGCGTGAAGGCCGTGGCGGTGGCGGAGGCCGTGCAGAAGGCGATGGGGCTGAAGACGGTCCGGCCCGAGAAGCGGCGGCTCGCCTCGACCGTGGCGTTCACGGGGCGCTACGAACTTTCCCCGGACGCGCGCCGGACGGTCGCGACGCCGGTCGCGGGGCGGCTGGCCCTGCTCGTGAAGCCGCTCGCGCGCGTGAAGGCGGGCGAGGCGCTCTTCACGGTCACGTCACCGGACCTCGCCGCCCGCGCCCGCGAACTCGCCGTTCTCGAAAGGCGGCTGGACGTCTACCGGAAGCTCGGCACGAAGAACGCGCCGCTCGCGAGCGAACTTGCGGTGAAGAAGGCCGAGCACGAGGCGCTGGTCGGCGACGCGGAGGAGAAGGGCGGCGTCGTCACCGTGCGGGCGGCCTCGGACGGTCTCGTCGAGGCGTTCCCGAGCGAGGCGGGCGCGTGGGTCGAGACGGGCGCGAGCGTGGTGCGTCTCGTCGCGCCCGAGGACCTGCGTCTGCGGGCGCTCGTGGCGGCGAGCGACGCCGCCCGTCTCGCCGACGGGCTTGCGGCGACGGTGGAGGGCGCGCCGGGCGAAGTCCGCCTCGGCGTGGGCGACGCGAACGGGCTCGTGCCCGTCTACGTCGTCTTCCCGAAGGGCGGCGCGAAGGGGCGCGCGGGCGCGCGGGCGACGGCGACGTGCGTGCTGGACGCGCACGAAACGCCTGTGACGGCCGTTCCGGCGCGGTGTCTCGTGCGGATCGGCCTGCAGCCGACCGTCTTCGTGCGGGACGCGCACGACGCGGACCGCTTCCTTGCGGTGGACGTGGTGCCGGGACTTTCCGCCGGCGGCTGGACGGCCGTGACGGGCCTCCCGTCCGGCGGCGACCTCGATGTCGTCGCCGAGGGAGCCTACGAACTGAAGCTCGCCCTGCCCTCCGGGGACGCGAAGCCCGCCGGCCACTTCCACGCCGACGGAACCTTCCACGAGGGCGCCGATTGAGGGAACAACCGGCGAGATGCAAACTGAAAGCGAACAACGACACAAAAGGAGAACAAGCATGAACATGAAGACGATGATGCGCATGGTGCTGCTGGCGGCGCTGGCTGTCGGCGGGTTGACGGGGTGCATGACGGTGAAGGAGGGGAACGCGGGGCGCACGCACGCCCATCGGGCACGCGCGGGACGGCCGAGTCCGCAGCACCACCACAAGCTGCCGCCGCGCCCCGCCCAGACGGAGTCCGCCCCCGTGGAATCCGGGCGGTAGGGCGGGAAGTGCGTCCCTCCCCGTGTGTACCGATCCCGGGTCTTGCCGTGCGTGTGCCAACCGCACGGCAAGACCCGGTGGCACATCTGCCACAGCGTGTGCCATTTTGCCCCATCCGTGTCACATGTGCAGGGGAAATCTCAAGGATTATGGATGATTTTACCGTGAAATTGAACAAGGATGGCATTGGCATGGTTCTTGCTAATTAAATTGCGTCGTCTGCGAGGCGGACGATGAAAGACAATTTAAAAGAAAGCGAGACAGACTACTATGGCAAAAGTTCTTGGTATTGACCTGGGCACGACGAACAGTTGCATGGCCGTGATGGAAGGCGGCCAGGCGACCGTGATCCCGAACAAGGAGGGCGCGCGCACGACGCCCTCGATCGTGGCGTTCACGAAGACCGGCGAAACGCTCGTCGGCCAGGCGGCGAAGCGCCAGGCGGTGACGAACCCGAAGTCGACGATCTACTCGATCAAGCGCTTCATGGGCCGTCGCTACGATGAGATGGCGGACGAGATCAAGATGGTCCCGTTCGAAGTGGTGCGCGCGGCGAACGGCGACGCCGCCGTGAAGGTGGGCGACCGCCAGTACAGCCCGCAGGAGATTTCGGCGATGATTCTCCGCAAGCTCAAAGAGGACGCGGAGGCGTTTCTCGGCGAGAAGATCACGGAGGCGGTCATCACCGTGCCGGCGTACTTCAACGACTCGCAGCGCCAGGCGACGAAGGACGCCGGTCGCATCGCGGGCCTTGACGTGAAGCGCATCGTGAACGAGCCGACGGCGGCTTCGCTCGCCTACGGCCTCGACAAGAAGACGAACGAGAAGATCGCGGTCTACGACTTCGGCGGCGGCACGTTCGATATCTCGATCCTCGACATCGGCGACGGTGTCTTCGAGGTGAAGGCGACGAACGGCGACACGCACCTCGGCGGCGACGACCTCGACCAGGCGGTGATGAACTGGCTGGCGGACGACTTCAAGGCGCAGAACGGCGTGGACCTGCTCGCCGACACGATGGCGAAGCAGCGCCTGAAAGAGGAGGCCGAGAAGGCGAAGTGCGCGCTCTCGACGGCGACGACGTACGACATCAACCTGCCGTTCATCACGATGAACCAGTCCGGCCCGCTCCACCTCACGGCGACGCTCACGCGGGCGAAGCTCGAGCAGCTGACGGACAGCCTCGTCGAGCGCACGGCGGCGCCCTGCCGGAACTGCCTGCGCGACGCGGGCCTCACGAGCGTGGACGAAGTCGTCCTCGTGGGCGGCCAGACGCGCATGCCGCTCCTCCAGGAGAAGGCGAAGCAGCTCTTCGGCAAGGAGCCCCACAAGGGCGTCAACCCGGACGAGGTCGTCGCGATGGGCGCGGCCATCCAGGGCGGCATCCTCAAGGGCGACGTGAAGGACGTGCTGCTCCTCGACGTGACCCCGCTCACGCTCGGCATCGAGACGCTCGGCGGCGTGCTGACCCCGCTCATCGAGCGCAACACGACGATTCCGGCGAAAAAGAGCCAGGTCTTCTCCACGGCGGCGGACAACCAGCCGGCCGTGACGATCAGCATCTTCCAGGGCGACCGCAAGATGGCGCGCGACAACAAGTCGCTCGGCAACTTCAACCTGGACGGCATCCCGCCGGCCCCGCGCGGCGTCCCGCAGATCGAGGTCACGTTCGACATCGACGCGAACGGCATCCTGAACGTCTCGGCGAAGGACCTCGGCACCGGCAAGGAGCAGAAGATCACGATCACCGCCGCGAGCGGCCTCTCGAAGGACGAGATCGAGCGGATGCGCAAGGACGCCGAGATCCACGCCGCCGAGGACGCGAAGCGCCACGACGACGTCGAGGCCCGCAACAAGGCCGAATCGCTCGCCTTCCAGGTCGAGAAGACCCTCAAGGAGAACGGCGACAAGGTGCCGGCCGACAAGAAGGCCCCCGTCGAGTCCGCGCTCAAGGACCTGCAGGAGGCGCTGAAGGGCAGCGACGTCGCCGCCATCAAGGCGAAGGAAGAGGCCCTGATGAAGGCGATGGAGCCCATCGCGCAGGCGATGTACGCGCAGCAGGGCGCCGCCGGCGCCCAGGGCGCGGGCCCGCAGGGCGGCTTCAATCCCGGCGCGGACGCGGGTACGCCGCCTCCGCCGCACGAGGAGCCGAAGAAGGGCAATGACGACGCCGTCGACGCCGACTTCACGATGAAGTAAGCTCCAGACCAGTCGCTTTGGCGATTCGAGTGGTTCCAGAACAGCTGGAACGACTCGGATCGCCGGAGCCAACTCGAACATCTAGAAACAAAAACGACCCGAAAAGGAAAAACGAAGATGAACATCAGACCTCTCGGTGACCGCGTTCTCGTCGAACCGGCCGAAGAAAAAGAACAGATGGTTGGCGGCATTTACATCCCGGACGCCGCGAAGGAAAAGCCGATCAAGGGCAAGGTGCTCGCGCTCGGCAAGAAGTACGACAAGGACCACAAGGAACTCGCGTTCGACGTCAAGGTCGGCGACGAGGTGCTGCTGCCGAAGTACGGCGGCACGGAAGTGAAGATCAACGACAAGAAGCTGCAGCTCGTCCGCGAAGAGGACCTGCTCGGCGTGTTCGAGAAGTAAATATGCAACGGACGGAGGAGACCCGTCTCCCCCGGATCCCCACGTAAGGAAAGGTTAATCTCACCATGGCAAAGCAGATCAAGTTCGACGCGGAGGCGCGTCAGAAGATTCTCGCGGGCGTTGAAAAGCTCAGCGCCGCGGTCACGAGCACGCTCGGCCCGTCCGGCCGCAACGTCATCCTCGACAAGAAGTTCGGTTCGCCGCAGATCACCAAGGACGGCGTGACGGTCGCCAAGGAGATCGAGCTCGCCGATCCCTTCGAGAACATGGGCGCGCAGATGGTGCGCGAGGTCGCGTCGAAGACGAACGACGTCGCCGGCGACGGCACGACGACCGCGACGCTGCTCGCGGAGGCGATCTACCGCGAGGGCCTGAAGAACATCACGGCCGGCGCGAACCCGATGGCCCTCAAGCGCGGCATCGACAAGGCGACGGAGGCCGTCGTCGAGGCGATCGCCAAGATCGCCAAGAAGGTGAAGAGCGCCGAGGAGATCGCGCAGGTCGCGACGCTCTCCGCCAACGGCGAGGAGATGATCGGTAACATCATCTCCGAGGCGATGGACAAGGTCGGCAAGGACGGCACGATCACGGTCGAGGAGGCCAAGACGCTGGAGACGACGCTTGATGTCGTCGAGGGCATGCAGTTCGACAAGGGCTATCTCTCGCCGTACTTCGTGACGGATCCCGAGGAGATGGAGTGCGTCCTTGAAAACCCCTACATCCTCCTCTTCGAGAAGAAGATCACGAATCTCCAGGACATGCTGCCGGTGCTGCAGAGCGTCGCCAAGACGGGCAAGCCGCTCATGATCATCGCCGAGGACGTCGAGGGCGAGGCGCTCGCGACGCTCGTCGTGAACAAGCTGCGCGGCTCCTTCCAGGTCTGCGCCGTCAAGGCGCCGGGCTTCGGCGACCGCCGCAAGGCGATCCTTGAGGACATCGCGATCCTCACGGGCGGCAAGCTCATCAGCGAGGACCTCGGCATCAAGCTCGAGAACGTCACGCTCGACATGCTCGGCAGCGCCGCGAAGGTCACGGTGGACAAGGACAACACCACGATCGTCAAGGGCAAGGGTAAGTCGGCCGACATCTCCGCCCGCGTCGCGCTCATCAAGCGCCAGATCGAGGAGACGACCTCCGACTACGACCGCGAGAAGCTGCAGGAGCGTCTCGCCAAGCTCGCCGGCGGCGTCGCGATCATCAAGGTCGGCGCCGCGACGGAAGCCGCGATGAAGGAGAAGAAGGACCGCGTCGACGACGCGCTCCACGCGACCCGCGCGGCCGTCGAGGAGGGCATCGTTCCCGGCGGCGGCGTCGCCTATCTGCGCTGCCAGAAGGCCGTCGGGGACCTGGAGCTCACGGGCGACGAAAAGGTCGGCGCGGCCATCATCGCCCGCGCGATCGAGGCCCCGCTCCGCAAGCTCGTGAACAACGCCGGCCAGGAAGCCGCGCTCGTGATCGCCACGGTCAAGGGCAAGAAGGGCTCCGAGGGCTACAACGTGCGCACGGGCGAATACGGCGACCTCATCAAGTGCGGCGTCGTCGATCCGGCCAAGGTCGCGCGCACGGCGCTCCAGAACGCGGCGTCGATCGCGGGCCTCCTCCTTACGACCGACTGCATGGTCACCGACATCCCCGAGAAGAAGGACTGCGGGTGCGGCGGCCACGGCGCCGGCCAGCCTGGCATGGACGGCATGATGTAAGGCCGCCAACCGTCGTTCCGACGGTTCCAGAACGCCGCGTTTCCGGATTCGGGGACGCGGCGTTTTCTGTCAACGTCCGCACGCGGGAGGGTTGCGCTCCCGCGCGACCGCACGCTGTTGTGGTATACTATCCCCCATCTTCCATTCAAGAAAGGTACGTGAAATGAAGATTCTCGACATGCCCTGCACGAAGGGCTTCATGCAGATCGCCCAGGACGGCGTGGACAGGGGCTGGCACGAAATGAACGGCGGCAACCTCAGCTACCGTCTCACGGAGGACGAGGCCGCGAACGTGAAGAAGGTGCAGAGGAAGGCGTCGGGCGACTGGCAGGAGATCTACGAGAGCGTACCGAAGCTCGCGGGCGCCTTCTTCATGGTCACGCGCACGACGGGCTACATGCGCAACGTGATGCGCGACCCCGTGCATGCCTTCGGCATCGTCGAGATCGACCCCACGGGCACGAAGTACCGCATCTGGTGGGGTCTTGAGGACGGCGGCCGGCCGACAAGCGAATTTCCGAGCCATCTCAAGAACCACGAGGTGAAGCTGGAGCTGACGGGCGGCGAACACCGCGTCATCTACCACGCGCATCCGGTCAACCTCATTGCGCTCACGTTCGTGCTGCCGCCGACGGACAAGGCGTTCACGCGCGCCCTGTGGGAAATCATGACCGAATGCCCGGTGATCTTCCCCGAAGGCGTCGGCGTGGTGCCGTGGATGGTGCCGGGGAAGGGCCCGATCGCGGCGGCGACCTCGAAGCTCATGCGCGAGTACAACATCGTCGTGTGGGTCCACCACGGGCTCTTCGTCTCGGGCAGGGACTTCGACCGCTGCTTCGGCCTCATGGACACCGTGGAGAAGGCGGCCGAGATCCGCATCCGCGCCCAGTCCACGGGCGCGATGAAGAAGAGCGCCATCCAGGTGAAGCAGCTCAAGCAGATCGCGCACGATTTCGGCTTCACGCTGAACAAAAAATTCCTGTGAGAATTTCGGGATTCCCCCTTGCGCCCCGCCCGACGTTTTGGTAAACTATCTCCCGTTTTCAACGAACCACGTTCGGGCGTGGCGCAGTGGTAGCGCAGTTGACTGTTAATCAATTGGTCGCTGGTTCGAATCCAGCCGCCCGAGCCATTCAAGGCAAGCATTTCATCCTGTAAAGGGCGAAATGCTTTTCTTTTTTTCTGGCAGGAGGGGCCCGACGGGAGTCCGCCTCGCGTTCAGTGCGTCCGTCTAGCGGAAGAAGAGGACGCTGCCCTCCTGGTAGTGCAGCTTGAGGGTGGTCCCTCCGTCGGTGAGGTAGACCGTCCAGGGGGTGGGCAGGTTGGAGGCGAGGCGCGCGGGGAAGGGCGTCTTCGCCTTGGCGAGCGTGTAGGAGACGCCGCGCGTGAGCCGGTTCGTCTGCGTGAAGACGACGGTGGCGCCGTCGGCAAGCTGGAGGGAAGCGGAGACGTCCAGGAAGCGCGCGGGGTCCGAATGGTCCGCAACGTCGAAGACAAGGGCGTCCGTCACCGTCACGGAACCGTTCCGAAGGGCTCCCCAGCCGCCCACGCGGGCGTAGGAGACGGTGTGGCCGTTCGCGTCGAAGGTGCCGCCGGCGCAGCGGACCTCGTTTGCGGCGGGCAGGGCGTCCGCCCGGCCGAGCGCGAGCGTGCCGGATGCGACGACCGTCGCGCCCGTGTAGGTGTTGACGCCGCCAAGGGTGAAGGTGCCGGCGGTCACGGCGGCGTTCGTGACGACGAGGCCGCCGCACGGCTGCTGGTCGCCCGCCGTGAGCGTCGCCGTGCAGGCCACCAGCGTCTTCCCGTCGGCGGAGCGGATCTGCACGGTGGGGGGCGTGGTGTAGCCCCAGCCGGGGGAGGTCACCGCGATGGGGCCGATGGCGCCGGTGGCGGCGTCGAACGCGCAGTGGGCCGTCGCGCCCGCGCCGCCGTCCGTGGCGGTGATGAAGACCCGGGGCGCGCCGATGTAGCCGGTCGTCGGGGCGTCCGGCGGCAGGGCGATGGCGGCGAGGCCCTTCCCCGCAGGCCGGACGAACGGCACGTCGTCGCCGTTGCCGAGCGCGAAGCCGTTCACGTCGATCGTCGCGCCGCCGGGGAAGACGGTGGCGGCGTCCGCGCAGTTGTCGCCCGCGCCGAAGAGCGTCGCCTGGTTGCCCGTGCCCCGGAACGTGCCGCCGCCGAAGTTGACGTAGGCGTGGACGTCCGTGCGGAGCGGCGCGAGCGCGGTCTTGTTGTCCTCCTGGAACGTCGCCATCTTCGCGGCGTACGGGGCCGCCAGCACGCCCGCGTTGAGATTGACGACCGAGGTCGCCGTGTTCGTGCGCTCCATGAGGCTGAGCCATTTCCTGAGCGTCATCTGCGGGTTGTCGCCCGCGAGCGTCAGCACGGCCTCCATCGGGCCCTTCGCCTTGTCTCCCCAGCTGAGGTTGCCGAGCGCGAGCGAGGGGCCCCCCCAGCCCGTCTGGACGAATGTGCCGCCGGACATGTGGAACTCGGCGTCGCCGCCGCGGCTGATTGCAAGGTTGCCGTCCGTGAGCAGGAGCGTGCCGCCCGTCTGCTCGAAGACGCCCACGCTCCCCTTGCTGCGGGCGAGGCCGTACCAGCTGTCGATCTCCAGTTCGCCGCCGTAGAGCCCCCAGTAGCCGTAGGAGCCGGCGGTGACGCCGAGCGAGCCGTCGTTCCCGGCCTTGGCGTTGTTGCGGACCCTGCCGCCGGTCTGGTAGACGGCGCCTTGGCCGCCGTTCTGGCCGACGTGGAAGCCGTTCGTGATGACGGCGCCCGGGCGGATCTCCAGGATGGCGCCGGCCGGGCCGGCATCGGAAACCGTGAGCTGCGCGCCCCGCCGCTGGTGCGGCGCCTCGGCGGTGACGAGCTGCGTCCCTTCGCCCACGATCAGGCGCGCGGGGGCGTCGGCGTTCGTGCCGCCGACCGTGATGACGGTGTTCGTCTTCACGATTTCGCCCGCCTCGTTGCGCGTTGCGATGAAGAGGCGGCCCGCGTTGAGGAGTTCGAGCGTGCCGCCCGTCGCGTCGAGCGAAGAGAGGTAGCGCGTCTCGCCGCAGTCGGCGACGCGCATCGTGCCCGCGCCGTTGACGAGCTTCGACTGGCCGTCCGCCGTGACGCGCGCCGCGAAGACGAGGGTGCCGGGCCCGCCGTGGCGGTAGGGGATCGCCGCCGTGAAGGCGAGGTCGTCCGTAAGCGTTTCGCCCTCGGCCGTGTAGACGTTCACGGCGCCCTCGCCGTCCCAGCGCGCAAGGGCGGCGTGGAGGGCGGGGAAGTCCCAGCCGCCGGGGCCGGCGGGGAGGTTCAGCGTGCCGCCCGCCGCGCGCAGGGGGCCGGTGCCGAGCGAGCCGGGGACGGTCGCCCAGACGGTGCCGGCGTTTGCGGAGAGGCCGCCGGACCAGCCGTCGTTCGCCGTCCCCGTCAGCCAGAGGGCGGCGTTCTTCGACGTGGTGGCCATCGTCAGGCGGCCCGCGCCGGAGAGCGTGGCACGCAGGTTTTCGTACTGCGTGTAGGTTTCGACGGCAACGTTGCCGTCCAGGCGGATCGGCATCGGGAGGATGTTCTCGCCCGCTTTCGTGCCGGCGCCGAGGCGCAGGAAAGTCCCCTCCTCGAAGACGAACGTCCAGAGATCGCCCGCGAACGCCGCGCCCCAGAGGTCGAGTTTGCCTCCTTGGCCGATCGTGACCGTGCAGTCCGGCCCGCCCTCGAAGGTCTTCATGTCCTGCCAGGTCACGCCACCGCCGTTCACGACCTTCAGGTGGCCGTTGCGGAAGACGGTCGGCTTTCCGCTGAAGATAAGCGATTTGCTGGTGTCCGTGGCGTAGGAGCAGTACGTGAGCGTGTGGCCGTTGAAGTCGAGGCGGCCGCTGAAGCCCATGCGCCCGCCTCCCATCATGTTCACGCCCGCATCGCCCGCAAGCGCGACGTTCGAGAAGAGGTGGTCGATGTTCCAGTCGCCCCCGGAACGGACGAAGAGGAGCGCGCCGCGCCCGTCGGGGCCGTTCCCGGCAAGGACGAGGTTGTTCGGGAAGCGTTGGGCAAACTGGTTCTTGCCGGCCGGCACGCGCGCGAGGAGCTGCGCGCCCGCCGAGACGGTGATCGTGTTCTCCGCCCGGCTGCCGAGTACGTTGAGCGTCGTCGTGAGCGCGCTCTGCGCCTCCAGGACGCCCGCGCGCACCTCGACCGTGCCGAGGAACGCGCCGTTGGCGTCGTTCGTGACGACGAGCGTGCCCGCGCCGATCTTGACGAGCTGCCTGATGTCCGCGCCGAGCGGTTCGGCGTACCGCACGACGGCGCCTTCGGGCACGTCGAAGGTGAGAACGCCGTCTATCGGCTGCGGCTGATCCTCGGCCCTGCCGAGAAGGCCCGCACACAGCGCCAGGGCGGCCAGGAGCGACCGCGTGGTCTTCGGTTTGCTGCTCTTCATTGTCCGTTTCACTCCTTGAGATGCGATGATGAAAGATGCGATGATGACGATAACAAAAGACAAGACGCCCAAAACGTCAATATTTTACCCCCCCCCCCTAACTGACTGTCAATTACAAAGTTCAAAAAAATCGGGGCGGCGCGGGTACTTCGCGTTCGGCGTCTTCGCCTGAGGTCGCGCGCGGTGGGACAGGGGAAAAGAACGGAAGCGGGTGAACCGGCGGGCGGGCGGGCGCGTTTACCGTCCATGAAAGGAAAGATGCGATTTCGCTTCGGAATGGTTCGTGGCCGTCTACCCCTTCGGGGGTGCGTGGCCACGGGGACGGGAGAGAGCCTATGGAAACGAATTTTTTGAGACGCTTCGCCCTCTGCGCCGGCGTCGCCCTGGCGGCGGCGGGGGCCGTGTGGGCGGATGAGGCGGCGGACCGCAAGGCCGCCCTGGCGCGCAAGCGCGACGTGATGTACTACGCGACGGGGTACGACCCCTGCTACTGGCCCAAGGAGACGCCCTATTCGCAGGCGGCGTTCTGGAACATCCGCCTGAATGCGCTCCTGAAGACGCCGACGCCGATCGACACGCTCGTCTACGCACCCGTCGGCGCGTTCGCCCACCTCTCGGCGAAGATCCCCTCGGCGACGATGCCGACGGCCCAGCCGTCCGAGGAGTCCAACTGGATGCGCGGGGTGCGCAACGCGATCCCCGACTTCGTGAAGGCGGGGACGGATCCGCTCAAGGAGGCGATTGCCTGGGCGCGGAAGAACAAGAAGGAGTTCATCGCGGCTCTGCCCGTGAACATGAGCGAACACGGCGCGAAGGGGAAGGGCAAGGCCGTCGTGTGGGACAACTACTTCTGGAGTCCCTGGAAGGACAGGCATCCGGGCGACCTGATGGCCGACGCCGGCGACGCGGGGCATCCGCCCTACGCCTCGCCGACCGCCGTCGACTACGGTAAGGCGTCCGTGCGCACGGCGTTTGCCGCCGTCGCGAAGGACATCGCCGAGGGCTACGACATCGACGGCCTCCTGATCGACTACATGACGGTGCCGACGATCTTCCGCACCGTCGCGTGGGGGGAGAAGGCCGGGACGAAGGAGTGGCAGGCCCTGACGGACATGATGGCGCGCATCCGCGCGTCCGTGAACGCCGCCGGCGCGAAGCGCGGCCGCCCGATCCTCCTCGCCGTGCGCGTGCCGGACTCGCTGCCGTTCTGCAGGAACATCGGCATCGACCTGCAGGCGTGGATGGACCAGAAGCTCGTCGACTTCATCGTCTCGGGCGGCCCGATGGAGCTGAGCCCCTATTCCTACATGGCCGAGATCACGAAGAAGAGCGGCATTCCCTTCTACCCCTGCTTCGACGAGTCCGGCATCTGGGTGGGCAACGACTCGGGCTACCAGAACGACGACGAGCGGCCCACGCTGCGCCGCCATGCGCCCGAGACGTTCCGCGCGCGCCTGCAGGAGGCGGCGGTGGCCGGCGCCGCCGGGGTGATGTACCACAACCCCTACCACTGGATCCGCTACGGCCTCCACTGCGTGTGCGGAGGCCCGAAGGACGTGGCCACCGCCAACAAGCGCTACCACGTGTGCTACCGCAACAACGGCACGGCGGGGGCCGTGCTGAAGGACGGGCAGAAGCTCGCCACGCGCGAGCAGCTTCTCTCGGGCGCGCCGTATGATCTGAAGGGCGCCCCCGCGAAGTTCGGCGTCTACGTGTGGGACGACCTCAAGAAGCACACGCCCCGGCGCGTGATCGTGACGACGGAGGCCTCCGTGCCGAGCGGCATCCAGACGAGCGTGACGGTGAACGGGCGGGCCGTGAAGCTCATCAGGAAGATCGCGGGCAGCCAGCAGTATGAACTGCCCGTCTCGGCCCTCAAGTACGGACGCAACGAGGTGATCGTGAAGGCGACCGGCAAGAACAGGCGCGGTCGGACGGCCAAGCTCGGCAACATCGCGATCGACGTGATCTACACCGAGGCGCAGAAGAAGGAAGGGGGCGCGAAATGACGGAACCCGATCTCGAAGTCGAACAGGAGCGGATCGAGAAGATCGAGGCGATGTTCGAGGCGCCGACGCTGTGGCGGCGCCTGCGCGCCCTCGTCACGGGCCTCCGCCAGCCGCGCGGCTCGGCCGCGTACAAGGAGGCGCTCGTGGAGCTGCAGCGCCTCCTCGCGCCCGTCCTGGCCGTGCTGCTGCCGGCGATCTTCATCGCCATCCTCTTCGTCTGCACGATCCCGTCCGCCCAGAACAAGATGCTGCGGAACATCCAGATCGTCGAGGCCCAGGAGGACGACACGCTCGACGAGGCGCCGGCGGACCTGCCGGACGACCTCGACATGGACCAGCCGGCGGACATGGACCTCACGATGGACGTGGCCGTGACGCCGGACGTTTCCACGCCCCTCCCGGAGGCCGCCCCCACCGCCGCCGCGCCCGTCGTCAACAACGTCGACGCCGTCATGAACATCAAGGCCCCCGTCATGCTGAAGAGCGTCTTCGGCGACACCCGCTCCGCCGCCGCCCGCGCCACCTCCCTGCGGCACTTCGGCGGCAACGCCCAGACCGAGGCCGCCGTGATGCGCGCCCTGCGCTGGCTCAAGACGAAGCAGCGGCCGGACGGCAGCTGGCCGGGTCAGGCCGGCGCGGACAACATGCGCCCGACGGGTCTTGCAATCCTCACCTTCCTCTCGCACGGCGAGAAGCCCGGCTCCCTCGCGAAGGAGTTCGGCGGCACCATCCAGAAGGGCGTCGAGTACCTCATGCGCACGCCCAACCTGGACGCCGCCGAGATCCACGCCCTCTCCGAGGCGTTCGGCATGGCGCGCAACCCCAACATCCGGCCCGTCGTGGAGGCGCGCCTCAACGCGCTCGCGGACCGTCTGTCGAACACGGAGTGGGGTCCGCCCCGCGACAACTCCAAGGCCGTGCTGCCGCGCCTCCTGCCCATGACCTTCGAGACGATGGCCCTGCGCAGCGCAAAGCTCAGCCGCCTGAACGTGAAGAACATGGAGAAGGCGCTGATGAAGCTCAAGGAAGGCTTCCTCCACCAGGCCAACACGCGGCTTGGCGGCTTCTCGGACGACCACTGGGGCCCGCCCGGCCCCAACTACCGCCGCACCGGCCTCTGGCACTACATGGTCGGCGTGGTGGCGATGCAGTATCTCGGCGCGAGCCGCCACCCCGTCATCGAGAAGACGCTCGCGATCCTGGACGACGAATGGGAACCGCCCACGCTCGGCACGACGGACATCGCCTGCTGCCCCGTGCGCGGCAACTACTGGGCGACGATGGTGTTTTTCAACGCGGGCGGCAAGCGCTGGGCGAACTGGAACCGCGAGATGGTGCGCACCTACGTGACCGGCCAGCACCGCCTCGCGAACACGCCCTACAAGGATCCCAAGGGCCGGCCGCAGGAACTCGGCTACTGGACGTGCGAGGACATGCACATCAGCCGCGACACGACCGGCATGGAGATCATCACCACCTGCTACGTCGCGCAGCAGCTGATGGTCTACTACCGCTACCTGCCCACGAGCTCGCGCGAGGCGTGGAACGCGGAGGAGGAGAAACCCGCCACCCCCGTCGAAACCGGGGACGTGGCGGTGGACCTCGGCGACCTGTAAGACCTCCAAAATTAGGTCTGACCTAATTTTGGAGGTCCAACTTGTCACACGGCGCGGTGTTTGCTATGATGAACGCCGCGTATGGACGAGTTTCTTGTATTCGCGGCGGGGGTCCTGGGCGTACCGGAGGGGACGCTTGGCCCGGAGACGGCGTATGGCGCGATTCCCGAGTGGGACAGCGTGATGCACCTGCGTCTCGTGATGGAGACGGAGGCGCGCTACGGTTCGTCCATCCCGCTGGAGGCGATTCCGCGCCTGGCGCGGCTCGCCGACTTCGCGCCCTATCTCAACGGGAGGACCGGGCATGAACCGACGTGAATTCCTTGGCGTTGCCTCGGCCTTTGGCGCCGCAGGCGCTGCCGGCGGCGCGGTGGCGCGGACGAACCGCGCGGCGGTGCGGGATCTCGGCCCCGCGAAGCTCCGCGTGGGCATCGTCTCCGACATCCACATCACGAACGACACGCCCGGGCGGCGCGACTCGAACGAGCACTTCATCAAGGCGCTGCGCTACTTCGACGCGCAGAAGGTGGATGCGGTGCTCGTGGCGGGCGACCTCTTCACGACGGGGCGCATCCGCGAGCTGGAGTTCGTCGCCGAGGCGTGGAACGCGGTGTTCCCCCACGACCGGGCGGCGGACGGGCGGCCCGTCGCGCGCCTCTTCGTGACGGGGAACCACGACGTCGAGGACTGGACGTACCGGCTGCGGCCGGGTGAGACGGCGGCGCAGAAGGCGGAGCGGGTGAAGGGCGAGATGTTCGCCTTCCACCGCGCGGAGACCTGGCGGCGGCTCTTCGGCGAGGAGTACGCGCCGTACGGCGCGAAGACCGTGAAGGGGTATACCTTCGTGCTGCGCAACTGGCCGTCCGCCTTCCACGGGGAACGCCCCGCCGTCGAGGCGGCGATGGCCGAATGGGGTCCGAAGGTCGCGCGCGACAAGGTGTTCTTCTACTGCCAGCACGAACAGGCGGACGACACGGTGAATGCGTCCTGGCTGGTGGGGGGCGCGAAGTGGGACAACGGACAGGACGGCGGGCTCACGAAACGTGTCCTCTCCGCCTACCCGAACTGCGTGTGCCTCACGGGGCACAGCCACAACTCGCTTGCGGACGAGCGGAGCATCTGGCAGGGGGCGTACACGGCTGTCAACTGCGGATGCCTCGTGGGCTGGGCCTTCGCGGGACCGGGACGCGAGAACGGGCACGACTGCGACGGCAACCCCGCGCCGGTGCGGGAGATGCCCGTCTTCGACAAGACGCACGTCTACCAGGGCCTGCTGATGACCGTCTACGGGGACGCCATCCGCTTCCACCGCCGCGAGTTCGTGAACGGAGGCGTGCTGGGGGACGACTGGATCGTGCCGCTCGGCACGGCGGCGCGTCCGTATGCGTTCGCGCCGCGCGTGGCGGCGTCGAGGCCGCCGCGCTTCGCGGCGGACGCGCAGGTGGCGGTGAGGGCGGTCGAGAAGGGGCGCGACCGCGCGGGCGACGTGCATCCGCAGGTCGAGGTCGCGTTTCCGTCCGTCACCTCGGCGACGGGCGGCGACCGCGCGCACGACTATGCCGTGCGCGTGGAGATGATGATCGGCGACGTGGTGCGCACCGTCGATGAGAAGCGCGTCTTCTCGGACCGCTTCATGTGGTCGGAGGCCGACGACCGCTCGCCCGTGCGGTGCCTCTTCGCGAAGCGCGCCCTGCCGGCGAAGCGCCTGCTGCGCTTCGTCGTGACCCCCTACAACTGCTGGATGAAACCCGGCGAGTCCATCGCCACGAACTGGAAGGTGTACACATGAAGATTGCGGAATACGGGAAGACGCAGGACGGCCGCGCGGTCACGTCCTATACGCTCGAAGGCGCGGACGGCGCCGAGCTGGAGGTGCTGGACTACGGCGGGAAGGTGCGGCGGCTCGCCGTGCCGGACCGCGCGGGGCGCTGCGAGAACGTGGCCGTGTCGCTCGACTTCGCGAAGCCGGGCTTCGGCGGCTCGCTCATCGGACGCTACGCGAACCGCATCGCCGGCGGGCGCTTCACGCTGGACGGGCGGACGTACGAACTGCCCGCGAACATCCGTCCCGACGGCCTTCCGTGCCTGCTGCACGGCGGCGCGGCGGGCTTCCACGACAAGGTCTGGCACGCGGCGCCCTGTACGGCGGCGGATGGCTCGGATGGCCTCGTGCTGACGCTCCGCAGCCCCGACGGCGAGGGCGGCTTTCCCGGGACGCTCGACGTGAAGGTGACGTACACGTTCTCGCGCACGCACGTCTGGCGCATCGACTGGGAGGCGACGACGGACCGGGCGACGCCCGTCAACTTTACGCACCACGTCTACTTCAACCTGGGCGGCGACCGCCGCGCCCCCGTCACGGACCATCTCCTCACGCTCGCCGCGACCGGCTACACGCCGCTCGGCGCCGGGCAGATCCCCACGGGCGAGGTGCTGCCCGTCGCGGGGACGGACTTCGACTTCGCCGTGCCGCACGCGATCGGCGCGCGGATGGCGGGGCAGTACGACCACAACTTCGCGCTCGCCTCGCAGAACGGCTCCCTCGCGCGCGCGGCGGTCGTGGAGGATCCCGTCTCCGGGCGCGTCCTCGAAACGTGGACGACCGAGCCGGGCGTGCAGGTTTACGCCGGCGGCGCGTTCACGGATGCGCTGAAGGACCAGTTCGCGCGCCCGCTCTTCCCGTTCGCGGGCCTCGCCCTCGAAACGCAGCACTATCCCGATTCCGTCAACCAGCCGAACTTCCCCGACACGATTCTGCGCCCGGGCGACGTCTTCCGCTCGACGACGGAATACCGCTTCGGCGTGGCGCGCGGGCGCTAGGGAAAAACGGGAAGGAGAGACATGCGATGAGCGCATTGGCGATGCTGGCGGCGGCCCTCGTGCCGCTGAACGGGGCCTGGCAGCTGAAGGGCTGGCCGACGCCCGACCGGGGGAGCGTGCGGACGCTGGAGGAGGTGCCCGCCGGGGCGCGGACCCTGCCCGCGAAGGTGCCGGGGTGCTACGAGCTCGACCTCTGCGCCGCCGGCCTGCTCCCGGACCTCTTCTATGCGAACAACCAGTACGCCGTGCGGCCCTGGGAGGGGCACCAGTGGCTCTACGCGCGCACGTTCACGCTCGGCGCGGTGCCGCCGGACGAAAAGGCCGTCCTCGTCTTCGACGGCCTCGACACGCTCTGCGACGTCTTCGTGAACGGGCGGAAGGTCGGCGAGGCGGCGGACATGTTCATCCCGCATGCGTTCGACGTCACGCGGGCCGTCCGCGCCGGGACGAACGAGGTCGCCGTCCTCTTCCGCTCGCCCGTCGTCGAGTCGCAGTTCAACGAGATCGCGGCCATCGGGAACGCGGGCTCGACCTCCGAGCTGGAGGCGTTCCGCAAGCCCGCCCACATGATCGGCTGGGACATCTTGCCGCGCTTCGTCTCCGCCGGCATCTTCCGCGATGTGCGGTTGGAGGTACGTCGGCCCGAGCGCATCCGCGACCACTTCTGCGCGCTCCTGGAGCTGGATCCGGCGACGCGGTCGGCGCGCTACCTCCTGGACCTGCGCCTCGAAGGGAGCTTCCGCCGCCTCGACCATTCCGAGATCGAGGTCACGGTGTCGCGGAACGGCAAGGTCGTCGCGCGGCCGCGCACGAAGGTCCTCCACTGGACGCCGCGCCTCTGGTTCGGCCTCCGCAACGCGGACCTCTGGTGGCCGCGCGGCTTCGGCGAACCGGCGCTCTACGACGTGAAGGTCGTCTGGCGGGACGACGCGACGCGCGAGACGCTCGCCGAGAAGGCGTTCCGGCTCGGCGTCAAGAAGGTGGAACTGGAGCTTTCGGACTACGAGGTCGCGACGAAGAGGCCCGGCGAGATGAAGTTCATCGTGAACGGCGAGCCGTGCTTCATCCGGGGGACGAACTGGACGCCCGTCGACGCGCTCCACTGCCGCGACCGGGACCGCATCCTCCCCACGCTCGAACTCATCCGCGAGGCGAACTGCAACATGATCCGCGTCTGGGGCGGCGGCCTCTACGAGCCGGAACCGTTCTGGGACTGGTGCGACGAAAACGGCGTCATGGTGTGGCAGGACTTCTGCTTCGCCTGCACGCAGTACCCGCAGGAGAACCTCGCCTTCCAGGACCTCGTGCGCCGCGAGACGGTCGAGGTCGTGAAGCGCCTGCGCAACCACGCCTCGCTCGCGCTCTGGTGTGGCAACAACGAGAACGACGCCGTGCTGCGCCTCGGACCGTGGAAGCACTGCGGGGCCGGGTCCGACCCGAACCGCGACGTCTACTCGCGGCAGATCCTGCCCGAGGTCCTGCGCGCGTTCGACCCCACGCACCCCTACCTGCCGAGTTCGCCCTACGTGAACGCGGACGTCGTCGCCGGGCGGGCGTGGTCCGTCGAGGGCCACTACTACCGCCGCTGGTGGAAGGGGGAACTCTTCACGGCGACGCACGAGAAGTTCTACAGCGAACTCGGCCTGCACGGCTGTCCGTCGGCCGCGTCCATCCGCGAGATGTTCTCGCCCGCCTGCCACGAGCCGTTCACGAGCCCGAAGGAGAGGAATCGGATGTGGAACGTCCGCTACGTGCCCTACACGCCGGGGGACTACCTCTCGAACGAGCTCGTGCCGGGCGAGCCGCCGAAGGGCGTCTTCGACTTCAACGACGAGTGGGTCAAGCGCGGCGTCTGCGTCTTCGAGAACAACCTCGGGCGCAGCAAGTTCGTCGGCTGCCGCAACCATCGGATGGTTCTCCAGATGCACATGCTCTTCGGCGACATCGAGACGGACCTCGACGGCTTCGCGCTCCAGAGCCAGTGCGCGCAGGCGGAGGGGATGAAGTTCCTCGTGGAACACTGCCGCGCGGGCAAGTTCGAGCGGAAGACGGGCATGACGTGGTGGAACATGCGCGACGGCTGGCCGGTCATCTCGGACGCCGTCGTCGACTATTACGGCCGGCGCAAGCTCGCCTACGAATACATCAAGCGCGCCCAGCAGGACGTCCTCGTGATGGTCGACGAGAACGGCGACGTCATCGCCGTGAACGACCGCCTGCGCCCCGCATCGGGCCACGCGACGCTGACGGACGCCGAGACGGGCCGGGTTCTCTTCGACGGGGACTTCGCGTGCGGCGCGAACGCCGTCGCGAAGATCGGCGCGGTCGCGCTCTCCGGCCAGGGCGTTGCGAAGATCCGCTACACGGTCGCGGGCGACGCCGAAGCCTACGCGAGCCACTACCTCTACGGCGGGCCCACGCAGAAGTACGTCGGCGAGAAGAAGATCCGCTTCGCCGACTACCGCCGCTGGATGGGGTTGTAGGCAACTGTGCTGACCGGGGGCATTGTCCGGGGGCAAGAGGGGTACGAAGCGGGAGGGACGCGCTTGTCGCGTCCGAAGTCCCGACGGCATGGCCCGGCGCGCGAAGGCCTCGCGCCGCCCTCGGCGCGTGGCGCTGTGAGGCGGTTTGTGGTATAATCACCCTGTTTTCAACAAGGAGCCGATATGACACTTGAACAGTTCAGGCAGGTTTGGACGAAAGCGGCGGCGAAGACCGCCGCGCGCGAGAAGGACTACTCCGCGCTCGACGCGGCGGCCGGCGGCGACGGCGACCACGGCGAGGCGATTGTCGCCGCCACGAAGGCGCTTGCGGCGGCGGAGGGGAACGACTTCAAGTCCCTGCTCGAAAGCATGGTCGCGCATCTCGAAAGCGACGTCTCCGGCTCCACGAGTTCCCTCTACGGCACGCTCTTCGAGGGCATGGCGGACGCGGTGGACGCGGGCAAAACGGAACTTTCCGCCCCGGAACTCGCCGACCTCTTCGCGGCCGGTCTTGAGGAGCTGGGCTTCGCGACGAAGGCGAAGGTGGGCGACAAGACGTTCATGGACGCGCTCATTCCCGCCGTGGAGGCCTTGAAGGCCCACGCCGCCGAGGGCGAGGCGGCGATGTTCGCCGCCGCCGCCGCCGCCGCGAAGGCCGGCAGCGAGGCGACCGCCCAGATGCAGGCGAAGTTCGGCCGCGCGAAGAACCTCGGCGCGCGCTCCATCGGCCCGATCGACGCCGGCAGCGCCTCGAACGCGGACATTTGGCTCTGCTTCGCAGAGCAGTAAGTCGCCTAATAGGTAGTTAAATCGCCCCTTCGGGGCTTTAAGTAGTTAAGTCGCCCCTTCGGGGCTTTAAGTTGCCCTTCGGGCTTTACCAACTAAACCAATCAACTTAACTGTTTAACTACTTAATCGCTTAACCACTTAACTACTTAACCACTTAACCACTTAACCGCTTAACCATTTAACCGCTTAACCGCTTATCCACTTAACTACTTAACTACTTAACCACTTAACCACTACAGTAAAGGACAAGCTCATGGCAGACATGGATGGATTCAAGGAGGCTTCGGCCTACGGCTTCGACCAGCCGCAGAGGAACGAGGCGTTTTTCCTCAAGGGCAACGAGAACCGGGGCTGGGGCGTGAAGAACCGCCTCGCGCGCATCTTCAATCCGAAGAGCGGCCACACCGTGATGCTCGCGTGCGACCACGGCTTCATCATGGGGCCGACGAGCGGGCTTGAGCGCGTGGACCTCACGATCAATCCGCTCATTGAGTACGCGGACTGCCTGATGTGTACGCGCGGCATCCTCCGCAGCGTCATCCCCCCCACGATGTCGAAGCCCGTCTGCCTTCGGAGCGACGGCGGCACGACGATCCTCACGAACCTCAACCTCAACCGCGTCTACGACGTGGAGGACGTCGTGCGCGTGAACGCGAGCGCGATGGCCGTGATGGTCGCCTGCGGCGACCGCGCGAGCGAGCAGATCACCACGCAGAACCTCGTCCACACGGTGGACATGGGTGAAAAGCTCGGCATCCCCGTCCTCGGCGTGACGGCGGTCGGCAAGGACATGGCGCGCGACGCGCGCTACTTCGGCCTCGCCACGCGCGTCTGCGCGGAGAACGGCGCCGCCTTCGTGAAGACCTACTACGTGGACGAGGGCTTCGAGAAGGTCGTGGCGCAGTGCCCCGTGCCGATCGTGATCGCCGGCGGCAAGAAGCTGCCCGAGGACAAGGCCCTCGAACTCGCCTACAAGGCCATCCAGGCCGGCGCGGCGGGCGTGGACATGGGGCGCAACGTGTTCCAGAGCGCCAAGCCGCTCGCGATGATGAAGGCGATCGCCGGCGTTGTCCACCAGGGCCTCACGCCGCAGGACGCCTTCCAGCTCTACAACGACGAGAAGTGAGCCTGACGCTTCAGTTCCTCGGCACCGGCACGAGCGTGGGCGTTCCCCAGATCGGCTGCCGGTGTGCCACCTGCACCTCGACCGACGTGCGCGACCGGCGCCGCCGGTCGGGTCTTTATGTGCGCGCCGGGAAGACGGCGTTCGTGGTGGACACGCCGCCGGAGTTCCGTCTGGCGTGTCTGGAACTCGGCATCGTGAACGTCGACGCCGTCGTCCTCACCCACGCGCACATGGACCACGTGGCGGGTTTCGACGACGTGCGCCGCTTCAACACGCTGAACGGGAAGGTGGCGATGAACTGCTACGCCGCGCCGGAGACGGTGGAGGCGATGCACGGCATCTTCCCCTACATCACGACGCAGGCGAACCCCATCGGGCTCTTCCGTCCGATGATCGCCTTCAAACCCGTCACGCGCACGTTCCGGATCGGCGATGTGGCGGTGACGCCGCTCCCCGTGGAACACGGCGGCGTGCGCACGAACGGCTACCTTTTCGAGGCGGAAGGGCGGCGCGCGGCGTACATCTCGGACTGCATCTCGATTCCGGCGCGCACGCGCGCGAAGATCCGGGGCGTCGACGTGCTCGTGCTCGACTGCCTGCGCGAACGGGAGCATCCCACGCACATGAACCTCGCGCGCTCGCTCGCGGCGATGCGGGAGGCCGCTCCCGGGCGGGGCTACCTGATCCACATGAGCCACGACGTGAAGCACGCGGAGTTCTCGAAGCGGCTGCCGCGCGGCGTGCGGCTCTCCTACGACGGCCTCCGGGTGCGGGTCTGACCCTTAGAAGATGCGAAGACCGATGGAAGGAAAGGAAGGACGACCATGACGAAGCGACTGTTTCTGGTTCTGTTCGGCGCCTGGTGCGGCGCGGCGTTCGCCGCCCTGCCGAGCGAAATCACCGTGACGCTCAAGCCCGCCCACGACGTGTATGTGGAGGGCGAGCGCATCCGCGTGGTCGTGGACGTCGCGAACGCCTCGCCGGACGTGATCGACTGCCGGGGCGCGAAGGCGCCGGACGCGCTTGTGCTGGAGCTCTACCGCGCGAGCGACCGCCACCAGTTCGACAAGGTGTCGAAGGGTCCGTTCACGGCCGACTTCGCCCTCCTTTCCGGCGAAGGGCAGAAACTGGAGGCTTTCCTCGGAGACCACTTCGCCTTCGAGAAGACCACGCGCTACTTCGCGCGCGCCGTCCTCATCCACGGCGGCATGCGCTTCGAGAGCCCGCTCCGGACCTTCGACGTGGTGCCGGGGATGAAGTGCGGCGGCGCCCTCCAGATGTTCGAGGGGCACGACGGCCTGAAGCGCACGTTCGAGCTTGTCCACTGGAGCCGCAACCGCATCGAGCACCTCTTCCTCAAGGCGCGGGACCACGGCACGTCGAACCGGCGCTGGGCGACGGCCGACCTCGGTCCGCTCCTCCGCGTGACGCCCCCCAAGGTGTCGGTGATGCGCACGGGCGAGGTCGTCACGCTCCACCGCGCGACGCAGGACTCCTTCATCCGCACGGAGTTCTGGAGCCTCCCGAACGTCTTCGAGTTCCACACGAACGAGGTCATGATGGATCCCGACGTGGCCGGTGCGGAGCGCGTGAAGGAACTCTACAAGGACTCGGGCGGCGTGGAGGCCGTGAAGAAGGCCTGGTGGAAGTTCTGGTAGCTTTTAAGGCGGACGAAGATGAACATTCTGGGAATCGAAAGCAGCTGTGACGAGACGGCGTGCGCCGTCGTGCGGGACGGGCGCGAGGTGCTGTCCAACGTCGTGTATACGCAGATCCCGCTCCACCGGCCGTACGGCGGCGTGGTGCCGGAGGTGGCGAGCCGCGCCCACATCGAGAAGATCCACGGCGTCGTCGCCGAGGCGATGCGGGGCGTGGACGCCCTCGACGCCGTGGCGGTGACGTATGGGCCGGGGCTTGCGAGTTCGCTCCTCGTGGGGCTCAACGCCGCGAAGGGGCTTGCGCTCGCCCTTGGCGTGCCGCTCATCGGCATCAACCACATCGAGGCGCACCTCCACACGCCGTTCCTCTTCGACGCGCCGGGGGACGGAACGCCGCCCCCCGCGCCCGAGGACGCCCTGCCCGCGCTCGGCCTCGCCGTCTCGGGCGGCCACACGACGTGGGTGGACATGCCGGACTACGGCGCCTACACGATCATCGGGCAGACGCTCGACGATGCGGCGGGCGAGGCGTTCGACAAGGCCGCGAAGCTGCTCGGGCTCGGCTATCCGGGCGGCCCCGTCATCGACCGCTGGGCGAAGGGCCACTGGAACGGCGTGACGGACTTCTCGGACGCCGCCGCGCTGAAGGCCCTTGCCTACCCGCCCGGCATCCAGGTGCGCGATCCCCTGCCGCGTTTCCCGAAGGGCCACCCCCGCGCCGGAACGGCGGCCCTCGCCGGGCTCGACGCGGACCTCTGCGTCTCGTTCTCGGGCCTCAAGACCGCGCTTCTCTACTACGTGAAGAAGAACCCGCCGCACAGCGACCGCGAAAAGGCGGCCCTCGTCGCCGCCTACCAGGAGGCGATCGTCGGCACGCTCGCGGACCGCACGCGCCTCGCGCTGAAGCGCCGCGCCTACCGGTCGCTCATCGTGGGCGGCGGCGTCTCCCTCAACGGCCGCCTCCGCGCGAAGCTCGCCGAGGTCGCCGCCGAGGCGGGCGTGCGCCTTCTCCTTGCGCAGCCGAAGTACTGCGGCGACAACGCGGCGATGATCGCGGGCCTCGCCTTCTACCGGCGCAACCTCGTGGGCGACGCGGCGCTCGCCGCCGACGTCCGGCCCACGCTCCAGGCCGGCGATTGACGGGCGATGGGGCGGCAGGGCGGCCTTTACAGGAAGGACGACATGAAACGAAACGCTTTTGGGGCATGCGTGTTGGCGGCGGGACTGGCGATGGGGGCCGCCGGCGCGGTCGATCTCGTTCTCGCGCCGGACGGCGAGGTCCGCACGCCCGCCGCCGCGCTCGCGCGGGC
>URIT01000036.1 GCA_900547945.1 uncultured bacterium | reverse complement strand
GAAGAACCTCGACCTGCTCCTCCACTGGGCGAGCGTCGTCGACTACGAGTAAGGCAACACGTCGAACATGTACGCGGCGGGGGCCGGGCGCATCAGCGTCCGGCCCCCTCGTTTGTTCAGCAGTGCCTCTCCCGGTTGTCGGACGCCGCGCGCCGAGCCGTGAGGGCGCGGATCCTTCGCGTGTCGAGGCGGAACATTGCAATCCATACAATTATCCATTTGTATGTACGTCCGGGACGTGGTAGACTTTCCGACTGGTTCCAAACAGGAGAATTGACCATGAACGAACGCAACGAAGTGAACTGCAATCTCGCCCAGATGCTCAAGGGCGGTGTGATCATGGACGTGACGACGCCCGAACAGGCGAAGATCGCCGAGGCGGCGGGCGCCTGCGCCGTGATGGCGCTGGAGCGCATCCCCGCCGACATCCGCGCCGCCGGAGGCGTGAGCCGCATGAGCGACCCCGCCATGATCAAGGGCATCCAGGACGCCGTCTCCATCCCCGTGATGGCCAAGTGCCGCATCGGCCACGTCGCGGAGGCGCGCATCCTGGAGGCGATCGAGATCGACTACATCGACGAGAGCGAAGTGCTCTCCCCCGCCGACGACCTCTACCACATCGACAAGCGCGCCTTCAAGGTGCCCTTCGTCTGCGGCGCGCGCGACCTCGGCGAGGCCCTGCGCCGGATCGGCGAGGGTGCCACGATGATTCGCACGAAGGGCGAGCCCGGCACGGGCGACGTCATCCAGGCCGTGCGCCACATGCGCAAGATGCAGAGCGAGATCCGCCGCATCGCCGCGCTGCGCGAAGACGAACTCTACGAGGCCGCGAAGGCGCTCGCCGCGCCGCTCGACCTCGTGCGCGAAGTCCACCGCACGGGCAGGCTTCCCGTCGTCAACTTCGCCGCCGGCGGCGTCGCGACCCCGGCGGACGCCGCGCTCATGATGGAGCTCGGAGCCGAGGGCGTGTTCGTCGGGTCCGGCATCTTCAAGAGCGGCGACCCCGCCAAGCGTGCCGCCGCCATCGTCCAGGCCGTCACCAACTGGCAGGACGCGAAGCTCCTCGCCAAGCTCTCCGAGAACCTCGGCGAGGCGATGGTCGGCATCAACGCCGACGAGATTCAGACGATCATGGAAGAGCGCGGCAAGTAAGACGCCCACGGGCGGACGCAACAGGAAAGACAGACGATGACAATCGGCATTCTGTCCGTACAGGGCGCCTTCATCGAACACGCGCGCGCCCTCGCCGGTGCGGGGGCGCGCACGTTCGAGATTCGCCAGCTTCGGGATCTCGACCGTCCGATGGACGGGCTTGTCCTCCCAGGCGGCGAATCGACCGTTCAGGGCAAGCTTCTCAAGGACCTTGGCCTCTTCGAGCCGCTGCGCGCGCGCATCGAAGCCGGCCTTCCCGTCTTTGCGACCTGCGCAGGCCTCATCCTCCTCGCCGAACGGCTGGCGGACGACCCAACCACCTGGTTTGGCTGCCTTCCCGTCACCGTGCGGCGCAACGCCTACGGCCGCCAGCTCGGCAGCTTCACCACGACGGGGACCTGGAACGGTCTCGCCGACGTGCCGATGACCTTCATCCGTGCCCCGGCGATCACCCAGGTCTCCCCCGGCGTGGATGTCCTCTCCTCCTTCGAAGGACAGCCCACCTCGGTACGTTGGCGCAACAGCCTCGCTTTCGCCTGGCACCCCGAGCTGACGGCCGACCGCCGCGCCTACGCGGTGTTCCAGGACATGTGCGCCCGCCGGTAGGGGGAACGCGGAGGGGCGGATGCGGACGCGCAGGAGCGCGTCCCTCCCGTTCCGGGTCTCGTTCGGCGCGTGGCGTCCGACAAGCCGGCCGCGCTCCTGCGCGGCCGTTTCCTGATCGGCCGCCGGGCCGCCCCCCCGCACTCCGAAATATGGTATACTGGCCCGCATGAGACATGTCACTGCGATGATCGGGGCGGCGCTCTGCGCGGCCGGAACGATGGTTCATGCGGCGGTCCTCGACCTGAACGGGTCGTGGGAGTTCCGCTTCGAGGAGGGGAAGGCGCCGGCCCAGACGGCGGGTGCCGCGTTTGCCGCGACGGACCGCATGGCCGTGCCGGGCTGCTACGACATGATGCCGCAGTGGCTCTGCAAGCGCGGGACGGGCCTCTACCGCCGCACGTTCACGCTCGACCGGGCGGTGGACAACGCCTGGCTCGTCGTCGACGGCATGGGGCTCGTCGGCCACTTCCAGATCGACGGCCGGGACCTCGGGACGCACCCCTATCCCTACGCGCGGCTGGAGCTGGAGACTGGTCCGCTCGCCGCCGGCACGCACACGCTCTTCGCCGCGCTCGACAACCGCTTCGACTGGGAGACCCTGCGCCTCGCACGCCCCTACTACGACTTCTACCTCTTCGGCGGCTTCTACCACGGCGTGTCGCTGCGCTTCGACAACCGCACGCTCTTCGTGCGCACGCGCGACTACCGGGCGGGGACGGTGGAGATCGAGGCCGTGAACTTCAAGGACGCCGACTTCGACGCGACGCTCGTCTTCGACGGCACGAACGCCGTCCAGGCGGCGTTCCGCAACGCGCGCGCGACGGTGCGCGTGCCGCACTTCAGACTCTGGTCGCCCGAGTCCCCGAACCTCCACACGGTCGCCCTCGCGCACGGCGCGGCGACGCCCGTCGCCGTCCGCTTCGGCATCCGCGAGATCAAGGCGGCGGACCGGCGGCTCTGGCTCAACGGCAGACCGCTCTACCTGAAGGGGGCGAACCGCCACGAGTCGCACCCGCAGTTCGGCGCGGCGACGCCCGAGGCGCTCATGGTCGAGGACATCCAGAACCTTAAGGCGCTCGGCGGGAACTTCTTCCGGGGCTGCCACTACCAGCAGGCGCAGCGCTTCCTCGACTACTGCGACGAGATGGGCGTCCTCGTGTGGGAGGAGTCGCTCGGCTGGGGGAACGGCAGCCACGGCGGCAAGATGTCGTCGTATGAGCTGACGAACGAGACGTTCATCGCCGAGCAGCTGATCGAGACGCGGGAGATGGTGCGCGCCAGCTTCAATCACCCGTCCGTCATCATCTTCGCGTTCATGAACGAGTTCGCGTCCGGCTCGAAGCCCGGTAAGGCGCTTGCGGACAAGCTCATCGCGGCGATCAGGGCCGAGGACAGCGGGCGGCTCGTCACCTACGCCTGCTGCCAAAACGGCAGCGACATCGCGAACGCGAACACGGACCTCGTCGCCTTCAACACCTATCCGGGCTGGATCGGGAGCGACGCGGGCGACCCCGCGAACCTGCGCCGCCTCATCAAGGAGGACGTCGACAAGGTCGTTTCGCGCTTCCGCAGGCTCTACCCCCACAAGCCGATCATCGTCGCCGAGATGGGCACGTGCGGCGTCTACGGGCATCACGACCCCGCCGGGGCGCAGTGGACGGAGGAGTTCGAGGCCGAGTACGTCGGCGACGTGCTGGATGTCGTCTTCGCCCACCCCGAGATCACCGGCATGACGATCTGGCAGTTCACGGACGCGCGCAGCTACCACCGGGGCGGCGCGACGATCCGCACGAAGCCCTTTGCGCAGAACCTTGCGGGGCTCTACGACGGTTTCCGCCGTCCGAAGGCCGTCGTGCCGGTCGTGAAGGCGAAGTTCGCCCAGAAGGCCAAGATGGAGGAACGGTAGAATGACGAAGAAGGCTTTTGTGGCGGGCGCGCTCGCCGTCTGCGCGGTGGTCGCCGCGTCGGGCGTGGAGATCGAGCTGGCGTGGACGCTGAAGAACGGGAAGACCGAGATCGAGCGCGTGCAGGTGGCGGAGAGGGACGGCGTGACGGCGTTCGCGCTGCCGCGCGCGGCGATCCGGGCGAAGGGCGCGAAGCGCCTCGCGGTGACGCCGGACTTCGCGACGGCGAAGGTGGGCGATGCGGGCTACTGGGTCGTCCCCACGGGGCAGTACGGCACGTTCCGCTGCGAGAAGGGGGACTTTTCGTGCAGTTGGCCGTCGATGTCCATGTTCGGCATGAAGACGCCCGCGAAGACCTACGTCGCGCTCGTGAAGGGCCTGAAGTACTACTTCACGGCGCGCGTGACGGCGCGGAACGGCGTCTACCGCCAGAGTTGCGTGCTGAACGAGGAGCAGTGCAGTGCGCCCTACGAGGACTTCGCGATCGAGTGGCGCACGCTCACGGGCGACGCGGCGGACTACAGCGGCATGGCGCGCGCGTACCGGGCGTACCAGCTCGAACGGGGCGCGGTGAAGCCGTTCAAGGAGCGCGTGAAGGGGAACGACGCCCTGAAGTACGCCGTCGCGGCGCCCGAGATCCGCATCCGCCAGGCGTGGAAGCCGGTGCCGAGCCCGGTACCGGAGCAGGTGCCCGAGAACGAGCCCGCGATCAAGCGGGTGGCCGTGACGTTCGACCGCGTGGGCGACATCGCGCGCGAGCTGAAGCGCCAGGGCGTCGGCAGGGCCGAACTCTGTCTCGTGGGGTGGAACATCGGCGGGCACGACGGGCGCTGGCCGCAGTCGTTCCCGGTCGAGCCGGCGCTCGGCGGCGAGGCGAAGCTGCGCCGGTGCATCAAGGACACGCAGGACTGCGGCTACCTGATCGTGCCGCACGCCAACTTCCGCGACGCCTACCGCATCGCCGAGAACTGGGACATCGAGTACCTGATCAAGAACGACAAGGGCGAGCCCGCGCAGGCGCACAGCCAGTTCTGGGGCGGCGGACGCCAGTTCCAGATCTGCCCGCAGCGCGCGTGGGAGTTCTGGTCCTCGCGCGAGATGCCGCGCATGGCGGCGCTCGGCTTCCGGGGGATGGGGTACTTCGACGTGGTGACGATCCTCCTCGCGCCCGTCTGCAACGACCCGCGCCACCCGCTCAGCCGCGCGGAGGCGGCCGCGTGGTGGGGGCGGAGCGCGGAGACGGCGCGCGCGTTCTTCGGCGGCTTCGCGTCGGAGGGCTCGCTCGACCACTTCGCCGGCTCGCTCGATTCGGTGCTCTATGCGTCCTTCGGCGACCCGCGCGCGAAGAACAAGGGTCTCGTCGACGGGATGCTGCCCGTCTGGCAGCTCGTCTACAACGGCATCATCGTCAACAACCCGTTCACGACGACGGTCAACTTCACGGCGCAGGACCGCTATTCGCGTCTCAAGCTGCTTGAATACGGCGGTCGCCCGAACTTCTACTTCTACTCGAAGTTCGTGGACGACGGGACGGACTGGATGGGCAAGAGTGACCTCGGCTGCGCGACGGACGAAGAGCTGCGCGCCTCCGTCGCGAAGATCAAGGCCGGCTGGGACATCTGGGCCCCCCTCAGCCACCTGCAGTTCGAGTACATGCGCCGCCACGCGCGGCTCGCCGCCGACGTCTTCCTCACCGAGTGGGAGGACGGCACGCGCCTCGTCACGAACTACCGCACTTCGCCCTACACGTTCGAGGGCCGTGCCATCCCCGCGGAGGACTACCTTGTCCTCGGGAAGGAGTGAGGCCGTGCGGCGCGCCGAGGACGTCGCGCCCTACCAGGTATCGCGCCCGACGACCGCGCGGCGCGCCGAGGACGTCGCGCCCGACTTCCCTTTATCTGTCCCATGACCTAAATCCAAGGAAACGAAAATGAAAAATCAACCGACATTCCAGTTCTCCCGCCGTTCGTTCATGAAGGCCGCGCTCGCCGCCGGCGTGTTCCCGTACATCGGCGCCTGCACGACGGCGAAGTGCCCGGACGGCAAGGTGCGCCTTGCGTGTGTCGGCATCGGCCAGCAGGCCTGGAACGACATCCGGGAGTTCGAGAAGACCGGCATCGTCCAGATCGCCGCGCTCTGCGACACGGACCTTGACGGCAAGCAGTGCGTCGCCGCGCTCAAGCAGTACCCGAACGTGCCCCGTTTCCGCGACTTCCGCAAGATGCTGGACGCGATGGACGGCAAGATCGACGCCGTCGCCGTGATGAATCCCGACTTCTCGCACTTCCCCGCCCTCATGGCGGCGATGAAGCGCGGACTCGGCGTCTTCTCCGAGAAGCCCCTCGCCCACACCTTCGAGGAGTGCGAGCTGCTGATGGCGGCGGAGCGCAAGTACGGCGTCGTCACCCAGATGGGCAACCAGGGACACTCGGGCAACAACTACTATCAGTTCAAGCACTACGTCGAGACGGGCATCCTCGACGTCTCGAAGCTCACGCGCCTCGTCGCGCACATGAACAATCCGCGCCGCTGGCACAAGTGGAACGGCAAGGTCGCCGCCTTCCCGAAGGGCGAGCAACTGCCGAAGGGACTTGACTGGGACACCTGGCTCGGCACGGCGAGCTTCCACGACTACTCGAAGGACTACGTGCAGGGCGAGTGGCGCAGCTGGTACGACTTCGGCAACGGCTGCCTCGGCGACTGGGGCGCGCACACGATGGACACGATGCACCGCTTCTTCGACCTTGGCCTCCCGACGGAGGTGCAGATCAAGGACGTCCAGGGCTGGAACCCGTACGTGTTCCCGATGCAGGACACGCTCATCTTCAAGTTCGCCGCGAAGGGCCGCCGTCCCGCCGTCGACCTCGAATGGTACGAGGGCGTGAAGAACCTGCCCGCGCTCCCGAAGGGGCACCGCGCGGTGGAGTGGGGGAAGGACATCCCGGCGGCGAAGGGGTCCGTGGCGGACAAGAAGCGCACGCTCAACCCCGGAAAGTTCTTCGGCCTCTCCGACGGCACCTGGTGGCAGGGCGGCTCGCATACGTCGGCGATCTTCCGCTGCGACGGCGGGAAGACGCCCGACTACCCGAAGCCCGGATCGAACCACTACAAGAACTTCCTCCTCGGCGTGATGGGCCAGGAGACGACGCGCTCGCCGTTCTCGGTGGCGGGTCCGCTCAGCGAGGTCTTCTGCCTGGGGTGCATCGCGCAGCGCCTCAACCGCAACATCACGTTCGACCCCGCCACGAAGACCATCCCCGGAGATGCCGAGGCGAACGCCCTTCTGAAGGGCTCGAAGGGCACGCCGCGCAAGGGCTGGGAGGAGTTCTACCGCGTCTAGGCGCCGTGCCGCGTCGGGTAAGGGGAAAAGATGAACAGAGATATCGTCTGCATTGGCGCGGGCTACATCGGTGGCCCGACGATGGCTGTCATTGCGCTGAAGAACCCCGGGCGCTGCGTCCATGTCGTTGACATCGATCCGGTGCGCATCGACGCCTGGAACTCGCCCGGCTACGATCTTCCGATCTACGAACCGGGCCTGAAGGACGTCGTCCGGCAGGTGCGTGGCAGGAACCTCTTCTTCTCGACGGATATCGAGGGCTGCATCCGAACGTGCGACATCGTCTTCGTCGGCGTCAACACGCCGACGAAGATGTTCGGGAGGGGGGCGGGCCGCGCATCCGATCTCCAATACTGGGAGGCGACGGCGCGCAGCATCGCCCGGTGGGCGAATGGCGACAAGATCGTGGTCGAGAAGTCGACGCTTCCCGTCCGCACGGCCGCTGCGATGTCGGCGATTCTCAACACGCACGAGCGTTACCATTTCGAGGTGCTCTCCAACCCGGAGTTTCTGGCAGAGGGTACGGCGATCAAAGACCTGCTGGAGCCTGACCGCGTGCTGATCGGCGGCGAGCGGACGCCCGCCGGCGCGGCGGCCGTGGCGGCGCTCGCGGACATCTATGCGGGCGAGGACGGCGCCTGGGTGCCGCGTGAGCGGATCCTGACGACGAATGTCTGGTCGGCGGAGCTGACGAAGTTGGCGGCGAACGCCTTCCTGGCGCAGCGCGTCAGCTCGATCAACGCCATTGCCGGTCTGTGCGAGGCGACGGGGGCGGACGTGGACGAGGTTGCGCGCGTCATCGGCGCAGACCGGCGCATCGGGCCCAAGTTCCTGAAGGCGGGTCCTGGCTTTGGTGGAAGCTGCTTCAGGAAAGACGTGCTCAATCTCGTCTACCTGTGCGAGAGCTTCGGACTCCACACGGCGGCGGAGTACTGGACGGGCGTCATCAAGATGAACGACCATCAGCAGGAGCGCATCGTCTCGCGTCTCTTCAAGGAGATGTTCAATACGCTCGCCAACAAGAAGATCGCCCTGTTCGGTTTTGCCTTCAAGGCGGATACGGGCGATACGCGCGAGACACCGGCGGGGCGTGTGGCGCGGCTCCTCGCCGACGAGCATGTCCGCCTGGCGATTACCGACCCGCAGGCGCTTCCAAACGCCCGCAGGGACCTTGCCGACATCGGCACAGACGGCGCGATTGCCTTTGAGCGCGACCCGTACAAGGCGGCCGAGGGGGCCGATGCCGTCCTCCTGATGACCGATTGGCGCGAGTATCCGATGCTTGACTGGAGGCGCATCTATGGTTCGATGCGCAAGCCGGCGCTTGTCTTCGACACGCGGAACTGCCTGGACGGCGCCGCGTTGCGGACGATGGGCTTTAAGGTGTTGAACATCGGCAAGTAGCGCGGCGGACTGGTTGCGGCCGGATCCGTCCCACAGGGTGTCAGGCGCTTCAGATGGCGTGGCTGGCCGATGACGGACTGTGGCTCGAAGAGGTGCCGCTTGCCGCATTGCGCCGGTAGGCCGTCGGCGTGAGGCCGAAACGGGCCTTGAACGCCTTGCGGAAGGCGAGGTCGCTCCGCCAGCCGCATCGGTTGGCGATGGCCGAAATGGAGGTACGGCCTGTGGTGAGAAGGTCGCAGGCACGGGCGAGACGGGTGGCGAGGAGGGCGTCCGTCATCGTTTCGCCGGTCGCGGCCTTGAACCGCAATTCAATCGAGCGGCGCGAACGCGCGCCGAAGAGGCGCGCCACGTCTGCGGCCGTGATGCCTTCGTGGGCGTGCAGGCGGATGTCGTCGAGCGCACGGCGCACCTGCGCGTCCGGGCAGCCGCTGGAGGAGGCCCGGCGGACGAGTCCGACGGGGGGGATGACGAGGGCGTCGTGCGCGTCGGCGTCGCCGCGCATGAGCCGGGCGAGCAGGGCGGCGGCGGAGAAGCCGAGCTGGTGGAAGTCGGGCCGGACGGAGGACAGGGTGGGTTCGCAGCTTTCGCAGATCTCCGGGTCGTCGTCGACGCCGACGACCGCGAGGTCTTCCGGGACGGCGAGGCCCGCGCGTTCGGCCGCGACGAGGGCTTCGGCCGCGAGGGCGTCCGTCGCGGCGAAGAGGCCGACGGGGCGCTTGAGCGCGGCGAGTTCGGACGCCGGGACGACGGTGAGCGCGAGGCCGTGCAGACGCGCGATCTGCCGGAAGGCTTCGCGCTTCGTGGCAGACCAGCTGGGCGACCCCGGGGCGTCGAGGAACGCGAGCGAGGCGACGTCCCGGCGCAGCAGTTCGCGCGCGGCGATGCGGGCGATGGCGTACGAATCGCTTTGCACGGAGGGGAACAGGTCGCGGATGCGGTCCGAACTGGGCGTCAGGGCGACGCAGGGGCGCGCCGCGAGGGCGCGGACGTCCAGACCGTCCGTCTGGCCGCTTGCGTCGAGGAGAACGCCGTCGGGACGCCAGAAGGCACACAGCGCGCGGATGTCGGGCGCCGCGGCGCGCGCGTCGATCGTCTGCACGCGCCACCCCTTCGCCTTGGCGAACGCCGTCACGCCGCCCAGCTTCTCCCGCCAGGTGCCGAGCGTGCCGGTTCGGAACACGAGAATCGTCCTCATAGTGGAACGAGTATACCATCTTTCGTTTTGGTTATGGAAATTGTTTCGCATCTGGAATGTCCGTGGCGGACGGGCGTGTTATACTTCCGTCCGTGGGGCAGACCGGGTGGTGGCCCTCCTTTCGGACAACACGGCAAGTCGGAGACGAACATGAGACATTGGATTGGGGTTGGACTGGCGGCGCTGCTGGCCGCCGTGTCGGCGCCCGCCGCCGAATGCTTCTGGACGGGCGCGCAGGACGGCACTTCGCTGCACGATCCCGCCAACTGGGCCGACGGGCGCGGCGCGCCCCTTGCGGCGTGCCCGGGCACGGACGACGACGTGGTGTTCACCAACACGGCGCCGCTTGCGCTCACGCCGGCGAAGACCGTGAAGTTCCACGGCATGCGCTTCCTCGGCTCGGCGAACGTGGAGGTGACGAAGAAGACCTCCCAGGAGAACATCCTGTGTTCCGGCGGCGTGACGAACGATTCCCGCGCACAGGTGAAGTTCTCCTATGTCTCGCGGTTCAAGGGGGATTACGTCGACAGCTTCGTGGGCGAGGGCGCGAAGACCTCCTTCGACATCTCGGTCTATCCGGATCCGCAGACCGTCATCGGCAAGAGCGGCCCCGGCGAGATGGTCCTCTGCGCGTCCGCCGGCACGAACCCCGGATTCCCGGACAACCTGAAGGTCCGCCTGTGCGGCGGGACGCTGGGGCTCGGGCGCGCCTCGCGGCAGATTGATGGCACGCACTACGGTTCGGCGCCCCGGCGGGGCGTGCGGATCGAGTTCTTCGGTGCCTGCGGCGCGGCGTGCGTGACGTTCCCCGTCGAGGACGTTGTCCTCTCCAACGACTGCGCGCTCGTCGAGACGGACGTGACGGGACATGCCCATTCGCTCCAGGGCCCGGTGGGGCGCACTCTGACGCTCGCCGGAACCTGGCAGGACACCGTTTTCACGGGCTTCATCGGCAGCGCGCTCGTCGTCCGCTGGATGCCGTCGAACGACGCCGTCTTCACGCTCTCGGGCTCGACGTCGACGGGCGGCGGCTCGCTCTACGTCGACGGGGGCGTCTTCCGCCTCGCGGACGGCGCGGTCTATGTGTCCCCGTGGCATTTCCGGGTTGCCGCCGGGGCGCAGTACCGCAACGAGACGCCGCATGCGCTCTGCGCGCCGAAGGGCGACATTTCCCTCTTCCGCTCGGCGGACCGGAAGCCGCTCTACCTGGCGGAGAACGCCGTGCTGCGCGGCGCCGCCGGGAACACGTTCATGCTGGACGGTGTACAGCTCGCGCCCGGCCTGTACCACCGCGGGAACTGCGACTGGATCGACGGCGACGGGTACGTCCTCGTGCCGGGCGACGCGGAACCGTCCGGGACGGACACGGCGACGTGGACGGGGAACGGCGGTGCGGAGACGTCGGTCCTGAACCCCGCGAACTGGGGCGCGGCGGACAACGCGACGCTGCCCGACCTGACATCGGGCGCGCTGGAGGCGACGTTCCCCGTCGGCGCGCGCGCGACCGTGCCGGAGCAAACCGAGGTGGCGTTCAAGAAGCTTGTCGTGTCGTCCGCCTCGCCGTTCGTCCTTGCGGGCGGCGCGGGCGCCCGCGTGCGGCTGGGAAGCGGCGGGCTCGTCCTGCCGAAGCAGGCCGGCGGCGCCTGTACGGTCGAGACGCCGCTCCTCCTCGTGGCGGACCAGACCTGGGCGCTCACGAACGACCTGACGCTCGCGGCGGGCGCGCGCGTGGCCGCGCTCTCCGAGACGACGCTTACGCGCATCGGCACGGGGTCGTGGGTCGTGGACGCAGACCATAACCATTTCGCGACGCTGGTTTTAACTGGGCCGAAGGAGGAGGTCTACGGGGTACGAACCTTCTTCCGTGCAGATGGAGCTTCCGGCGACGAACAAACGGTGGTCAAGGTCCTCTCCGCCGCGCAGATCCCCACCTTCGGCACGGGTTCGGTCCTGGCGCAGGTCAGGCCCGCGTTCGATGCTGGCGCAACTCCAAACCCCTTTATGGCGTTTCCCGCCGGGGAGACGGTCGTCGCGGGCGCATGCGTGCTGACGGAGGGCGGAAACCTCAACGCGCAGAACTTCCGCCTCGAAGCGGGCGCGCAGGTGCGCTTCCGGGGCGGCCTTTCGTACATGGGCGCGAACAACAATTCGGCGTTCTCGGCGTCCAGCACGGCGACGTCCGGGCGCATCGGCGTGACGGTGGAGGAGGCGCCCGCCGAGGTGACGCGCCTCCTGCTGCTGACGTCGTCCTACACGTGGAACCTGCCACCGTCCGCGCTCGACAAGCCGCATCCCGCGCTTGACTGGCGCTTCAGGGTGGGCGGCAACAAGTTCGCGCGCGGCCTGATCGTCGGCGCGACGAACGCGACGCTCTACACGGAGGCGCCGAACTTCATGGCCACGCCGACGAACACGAAGTGCGCGGGCAACCTCGTGCGCGGCATCCGCTTCGTGCGCGCCGGCACGTGGGACCTCTGCGGCGTCGACCAGGAGGTGGACGTCCTCTTCTCCGAGCGCGTCCCCGGCGTCGTCACGAGCGCGACGGACGCCGTCGTGCGGCTGGCGGACAACCAGATCACGACGAATCTCGCGGGCAATGTCGGCGGGGTCGTCTCGGATCCTTACCTCCAGATCCACGGCGCGACGCAGGTCGTGGACTCGATCTCGTTTCGCGGCGGCGCGGGGCTCGTCAAGACGGGCGCGCTCACGCACTATTCGATGGGCGCGTCCACCTCGACGGGGCGCGTGGAGGTGACGGCGGGGCGGCTCGTCTTCACGAAGGCCGGGGAGACGCTGGCGTTCGACGACACGACGCATCCGCGCGGCCAGGCCGGCGAGGCGTTCACGTCGTATGTGGCGACGACGGCCGCGACGTGGCCGGCGGCGCGGCGGGTGCGCGTCTCCGGCGGCGTGCTGGAGCTACGCCACGGCAAGGTGTTCTCGCAGGAGACGGAGGTCGAGCTCGCCGGGACGGGCGTGATCGAGCTGCCGGCGGGCGTGGTGCAGCGCGTGGGCGGCCTGACGCTCGACGGCGTGCGCAAGCCCTCCGGCGTCTACGACCGGGTACACGGGGGCGGCCATCTCGCGGGCGACGGCCGGCTGATCGTGGGGACGCCGGGAACGCTTCTCCTTGTCCGATGAGGTGTCTTTAGATGAACGGAAAACAAGCGAAGGAAGGAAAGACGATGCAAAGAGTTCTGCTTCATGTGATGGCGGGGCTTGCGCTGGGTGCGTGCCTGGCGGGCTGTTCGAGCGTGGGGACGGCGGACGCGGAGGCGCGGCAGCTGCCGCCGATGCCCGCGCTCGCGGCGCGGCCGGTGCAGGCGGAGGCCTGGTTCATGGGCCCGCAGCACACGCGTCTGCGCGTGCGGAAGCTGGAGGGCGTGCGGCGCGCGGACGGCGGCCTCGCCTTCACGGTGGCGAAGGAGGAGATCACGCCGGACGTCGTGGACGTGGAGATCCACGCCGACGTCGCGCAGGCGCGCAAGGGCGACGCGGGCTATGCGCTCGCCCAGCGCGGCCTCGTCTTCGACTTCGCCCGCGACGAGCTGACGTGGATCCAGCACCGGGGCTGGCTCTACATGCCCTACTACGCGATGAAGACGCCGCACCACGTCTTCCTCGCCGTGATGGAGGGCATGCGCTTCGAACATGATCTGCTCCTCCTCGCGCGGAAGGGCCGCTACGAGATGTTCCCGCGCTGGCGCATCTCCGAGATCGGCGCGGCGCCCTACGAGGACATGACGGTCGTGTTCTACCAGCTGCCGCCGGAGGCGGACTACAATGCGATGGCGAAGGCGTACCGCAGCTACCGCTTCGCGCAGGATCCGTCGATCCGCACGCTCAAGGAGCGGATCCGCACGCGCCCGCAGCTTGCGCAGCTCGCGCGGTCGGTGGCGATTCGCCAGTCCCACGCGGGCAAGCCGTGGAAGCTGCCGGACTCGAACCGCGACTTCACGGCCGCCGACGAGCCGCCGGTGCAGACGTACGTCACCTACGACCAGACGCTCGAACGCCTGAAGAAGCTCAAGGCGGCGGGCGTCGACGACGTCGCGCTCTGCGTCGCGGGCTGGCAGAACGGCGGCTACGACGGACGCTGCCCGACGTCGTTCCCGGTCGAGGAGGGCCCCGGCGGCGAAGCCGGCCTGCGCCGGCTCTGCGAGGGCGGCCGCGCGCTCGGCTACCTCGTCGACGGGCACTCCAACTACACGGACTGCTTCACCTGCTCGCCCGACTGGCGGGGGGGCGAGATCGCCTGCAAGAAGCCGGACGGCTCGCTCTACACGAACGGCGCGTGGTCCGGCGGCAAGGCCCACAACCTCTGCCTGAAGCACGCCTGGGAGACATTCCTGCCGGGCGACCTGGAGCGGATCGCGCAGCTCGGCTTCCGGGGCTGCCACTACATCGACGTCTTCACGGCCGTGCAGCCCTACCGCTGCTCCGACCCGCGCCATCCCGCCACCACGAAGGAACAGGCCGCCGTGCAGCTCGCCGTCGCGAAGCGCTGTCACGCGCTCTTCGGCGGCTTTTCGAGCGAGTGCTGCATGGACCACCTGCTCGGCCAGGTCGACTACATCAACTACGTCTGCGCGCCGATGCGCGGCAAGCGCCAGGCCGAGGCGAAGGGCCGGAAGTCCGCCGTCGACCGCTTCGTGCCGTTCTTCGAGCTTGCGTTCCACGATGTCGTGCTGTCGAACCCCGACAAGATCACGCAGGAGGTCCTGTCGCCCGAAGACAACCTCACGCTCGTCGAGTACGGCGGGCGTCCGATCTTCTACAGCCTGAACGAGCGGAACATGCCGGGCATCGTGAAGGCGTGGGAGCAGTTCAAGACGCTGCGCCCCCTCCAGCTGGAGGAGATGACGGAGCACCGGATCCTCTCCGACGGGTTCGTGCGTGTCACCTACGCGAACGGTGCGCGCCTCTACGTGAACCATACGGACAAACCCTGCGCCGACGGCGCCGTCGAGGTGGCGGCGAAGTCCTTCCGGCTGCTCGGCATGTGACGCCGCGCGCGGCCGGAGGGCAGTGAATCGAAATGAAGAAGAAGGAAACATGAAGCGGAACATTCTCATCACCGGGTCGTCCCACGGCATCGGGGCGGGGTGCGCGGTCGCGTTTGCGCGCGACGAGGGCGCGAACATCGGCATCACCTGCAACAGGAACCCGGCGGGGGCCGAGGCGGTCGCGGCGGCGTGCGAGAAGTACGGCGTGAAGACGAAGATCTACGCGGGCGACGTGGGCAATCACGACCATTGCCGCGCGATGGTGGAGGACTTCGTGAAGACGTTCGGCAAGATCGACGTCCTCGTCAACAACGCGGGCGGCGCGCTGCAGATCCCCGGCGGGCCGACGGGCGAGTTCAAGGACATGCCGATGGAGTACTGGGACAGCCAGATCGCGCTCAACCTGAACGCCGCCGCCTACTGCGCGCGCTACGCGGTCGCGGACATGGTCGAGAAGAAGACCGAGGGCCGCATCGTGAACATTTCGTCCGTCCACGGGCAGGTCACGTGGGTCCACCGCCGGATGCTGCCCTACTCGGCCGGGAAGGGCGGGCTCAACATGTTCACGAAGGCGCTCGGCGTCGAGGTCGCCAAGTACGGCATCCGCGTCAACTGCGTCGCGCCGGGGCTCATCTTCACGAAGCTCGCCGAGCGCTACTCGAAGGAGGACATCGCGAGCTTTTCGCGCAAGATCCCCGTCGGGCGCGGCGGCACGGTGGAGGAGATCGTGCCGATGATCCAGTTCCTCGCGGACGTCGAGAAGACGCGCTTCATCGTCGGGCAGGTCATCTGCGTCGACGGCGGGCAGTCCTGCGACGGCTCGATCGAGTCGATGAACTTTCCGTTAGCTTTTAGGTGTTAGGTTTTAGGTTTTAGCGGTTTGAGGTTTGAGATGGAACTGAAGAGTCAGTGGGAATTCAGCCAGGCGAGCGAGTGCCGGCGCGGCCTCATGTGCGGCATGGGCTACTCCGAGGAGGAGCAGAAGAGGCCCCGCATCGCCGTCGTCAACTCGTGGAACGAGTACAATCCCGGCCACGTCCACCTGAAGGAACTCGCGGAGCGCGTCAAGGCGGGCGTCCGCGATGCGGGCGGACTGCCGTTGGAGGTCATGACGACCGCGATCTGCGACGGCATGGTCGAGAAGGACCCGAAGTACATCGAGGTACCCTCGCGCAACGCCATCGCCGACCAGGTCGAGATCACGGTCGGGGGGAACTTCTTCGACGGGATGGTGCTGCTCTCGACGTGCGACTCCATCGTGCCCGGCCACCTAATGGCGGCGGCGCGGCTGGACATCCCGGCGATCATGGTGACGGGCGGCTACATGCCGCACGGCGTCTGCCGGGGCCGCGAGGTCATCCATATCCACGCGCAGGACAAGGTGGGCGCGCGGGAGGCGGGGCGGATCGACCCGGCGGAGTACGACGACCTCATCGTCCACTCGTGGGGCTCGTGCGGCGGCTGCACGTCGATGACGACGGCGAACTCGATGTGCCTCGTCGCGGAGGCGCTCGGCATGTCGCTGCCTGGCAACTCGTCCGTCGCGGCGACGTCGAGCGAGATCCGGCTCATCGCCTACGAGGCCGGGCGTCGCATCCTGGGCCTCGTCCGAGAGGGCGTGACGGCGCGCCAGGTCATCACGCCCGCGTCCGTCCGCAACGCGATCAAGATGGACATGGCGGTCGCCGCGTCCTCGAACCTCATCCTGCACATCCCCGCCATCGCCCACGAGGCGGGCTACGACGAGCCGTGGTGGAAGTGCTTCGACGAGGCGTCGCACGAGATCCCGCTTCTCGCGCACCTCGTGCCGAGCGGGCCGCGCTACTCGCTCCACGACTTCTGCCTCGCGGGCGGCACGCCCGCCCTCCTGAAGGAGCTTCTGCCGAAGCTCGACGGCGACTGCCTGACGGTGACGGGGCGGACGCTCGCCGAGAACGTGAAGGACGCGCGGGTCTGGAACCGCGACGTCATCCATTCGCTCGACAACCCCGTGATGCGCCTGCCCGGCATCGGCGTCCTCTACGGCAACCTCGCGCCGGAGGGGGCCATCGTCAAGATCGCCGCCGTGCCGCCGAACCTCCTGACGTTCAGGGGCCCCGCGCGCGTCTTCGACGAGCTGGACGCGGCGCTCGACGCGCTCAAGGCGGGGAAGATCCGCCCGGGCGACGCCTGCGTCCTGCGCTTCCTCGGCCTCAAGGGCCGGTTCGGCACGACGGCGTTCACGTTCCAGGAGATGCTCAAGGGACGCGACGAGCTCTTCCGCTCGTGCGCGGTCGTCACCGACGGACGCTTCTCGGGCGGCAGCTCGGGGCTCTCGGTCGGCTACGTCTCGCCGGAGGCGGCGCTCATGGGCCCGCTCGGGCTCGTCCGCGACGGTGACGAGATCGTGATCGACATCCCGCAGCGCACGATCTCGGTCACGGCCGACCTCGACGCGCGCAAGAAGGACTTCGCGTGGACGTTCGACGGCTCGAAGTACCCGCGCTTCCTCAACCTCTTCGTCAGGAACGTGGGCTCGATGGCGCACGGTGGCATCTGGGAGTAACAATATGAAAATCGTGACGTTTGGCGAGATCATGATGCGCCTCAACCCCGAGGGATACACCCGTTTCGTCCAGGCGGAACGCTTCGAGGCGTCCTACGCGGGCGGCGAGGCCAACGTCGCCGTCTCGCTCGCGAACTTCGGGCTGGATGCCGCGTTCGTGACGAAGCTTCCAGCGAACCCGCTGGGCGAGGCGGCGCGGAACGCGGTGCGGTGTTTCGGCGTCGAGACGAAGGACATCGTCTGGGGCGGGCCGCGCCTCGGCGTCTACTTCGTCGAGAAGGGCGCGTCGCAGCGTGCGTCGAAGGTCGTCTACGACCGCGCGGGATCGTCCATCGCCCTCGCGCGGCGCGGCGACTTCGACTGGGCGAAGATCCTGAAGGGCGTGCGTTGGTTCCACTTCACGGGCATCACCCCGGCGCTGGGCGGCGATCTGCCCGCGATCTGCCTGGACGCGCTCAAGTGGTGCCGGGCGCATCGGATCACGGTCAGCTGCGACCTCAACTACCGGGGCAAGCTCTGGACGAAGGCCGAGGCTGGTGCCTGCATGGAGAAGCTCGTCCCCTACGTCGACGTCCTCATCGCGAACGAGGCGGATGCGGCGGACGTCTTCGGTATCGTCGGGAAGGGTTCGGACGTCGAGCGCGGCCGGCTGGACAAGGCGGGCTACGTCTCCGTCGCCGAACAGCTCATCGCGCGCTTCGGATGCAAGAAGGTCGCCATCACGCTCCGCACGTCGCTCTCGGCGTTCGACAACCTCTGGGCCGGCATGCTCTACGACGCGAAGGCGAAGAAGGCCGTCTTCTCCACCGAGTACAAGCTGCACATCGTCGACCGCGTGGGCGGCGGCGATTCCTTCGGCGGCGGACTCATCTACGCGCTTGCGACGGGCAGGGGGCCGCAGGCGTCGATTGACTTCGCCGTTGCGGCGTCGGCCTTGAAGCATTCGATCGAGCACGACTTCAACCTCGTCTCCGTCGCGGAGGTCGAGGCGCTGGCGGCGGGCAACGGCACGGGGCGCGTCCAGCGATGACGGACGTCCTCGTCGTCGGCGGCGGGCTTGCCGGATGGCGGGCGGCGGAGGCCGCCGCCGAGGCCGGACGCGCCGTCACGCTCGTCGCAAACGGCCCCGGCAACTCGCCCCATGTCCACGCGCTCAACTGTCCCGTCTTGCCGGAGGATTCCGTCGAACGGTATGTGGAGGACACGCTTGCGAGCGGACACGGCGCGAACGACCGCGCGCTCGTCGAGACGCTGTGTCGCGGTTCGTTGGCCCTCAAGGAGGAGTATGCCTTCGATCGCGATGCGGCGGGAACCTATCGGACGATCCGTCCGCTCGGTTCGTCCGTGCCGCGCTGCGTGACAATCGGCCATGCCGTCGGCGCCGTGATCCTCGCGCAGATTCAGGCGCGGTGCCGGGGACATGTCGTCGTCGAACACCGCACGCTGACGGTGGACGACCTTCGCGCCGCGCGGGCGGCGCATCCGCGTCTGGCGGTTGTCCTGGCGACGGGTGGCTGGTGCGGGAAGTATGCGTTTTCGACGAATCCCGCGTATCTGAGGGGGGACGGACTCGTGTTCGCGGCGGCGTTCGGCGCGGCCGTGCGCGACGTTGACGCGGCGCATGTCCAGTACGAACCGACCGTGCGGACGGAGGGGGCGCGTCGCGGGATTCCCGTCCTTACGACGCTGCTCTACGAAGGGGCGCGCCTTGTGGATGCACATGGCGCAGACATCCTGCCGGACGCGCGGCGCAACAAGGACGAACTCGCCCGCGCGATCTTCGCCGCCGGCGGCACGGCGATCTACGACCTGACGGACGTGCCGGAGGCGAAACTCCGCGCCTGCAAGATGGATCCGGCGGAGCGGCGCATTCCCGTCGCGCCCGCGCCGCACAGTTCGCTCGGCGGCATCGTCATCGACACGCAGGGCCGCGCGTTGGACGCGGCCGGCCGTCCCGTGCCGGGGCTCTTCGCGTGCGGCGAGGTGACGGCGGGCGTCCACGGGCTCAACCGCCTCGGCGGCAACGGCGGCACGGCCGCCCTCGTGTTCGGAAAGATCGCAGGCGAAAGCGCGGCCGCCTTTCTCCATTCATGAAGACCGCCGGGAAAGAACACATGAAAGATGAAATGCCACTGTTCGAAGAAGTTCTGGAAGACACGTATCTTCTGAAGGTTCCGTTTGGGCCCGTCTGGACGGGAATCGTCCTTGTGCGCGGCGAGACGAACGTGCTGATCGACTCGTCGCACCTCGAACCCGAGAAGTACCTTCTGCCCGCGCTCGCCGACCTCGGGCTGAAGCCGTCCGATATCGGCTGGCTCCTGAACACGCACGTCCACGGCGACCACATCGGCGGCCATCACGCCCTCGTCACGCGCGATGGGCTCAAGACGGCGACGCTCGCCTCGGCGGCGGACGCCCTGCGCGATCCCGTGAAGGTCGCGATTCGCGTGCGGACGCGCTTTCCGCACAACTCGCCGGCGCCGCAGTCGTACCTGAAGGGCGTCGAGCCGGATCGCCTGCTTGCGGAGGGCGAACGTCTCGCGGGACGCTTCCGCGCGCTTGCGACGCCGGGACACGACGACGACTGCCTCACGTGGATCGACACGAAGACGAACACCGCCTTCACGGGCGATTCGCTCCAGGGGAACGGCACGCCGACGCAGGGCATCGGCTTCTACCGCTCCCTCCCCGCCTATCGCGCGACGCTCGCGAAGCTGGCGGCGGCGAACCTCTCGAACATCGTGTGCGGACACGCCTACGACGGCATCGGCGACGTGATCCGGGGCGAGCGCGCCGCCGCGGACGCGCTGGCCTATTCGGCGGCGCGCGTGCGGCTCTACGGCGAGAAGATCCGCGCCTACGTGGCGGCGGGCGTGCCCGTCGAGGCCGAGCCCGTCACGCTCGCGCGTAAGCTGATCGGCGAAGTCGGCTGCGGCATGCCGGAGGCGCTTTTCCTCGCGCTCCACACGGTGTCGGAACATCTGAGGGAAATCGAAGGAGGAGGGACGGGCGATGAGGCCTGAAGATCTGCGGTTCAGGGGCGATCCCTGGTGGGTGGACGTGCGGACGGCGGGAGACGTTCTCGGCCTCCCCGACAGGACGGTGCTGCACGCGGGGCCGCCGATCGAATTCGGGCGGATGTGCCCGCTCCATCGCCGGGGGATGGTCAACGCCTGCCTTCTGGAGGGTTGGGCGACGTCCGAATCGGAGGCGGCGCGTCTGCTGGCGTCCGGCGGCGTCCGCTGCGCGGCGGCGTGCGACTACGCGACGAACGGCTCGGGGACGGGCATCGTCACGCCGTCGATTCCGCTTCTGGTCGTCGAAGACCGCGAGATGGGCGGCGTCGCGGGCGTGTTTCCGTCCGAAGGTCGTTTCGGGGGCGGCTTCTGCGGCTGGGGCGTCTACACGCCGGAGATCGCGGCGAACCTCGCCTGGCTGCGCGACGCGCTCTTCCCGCCGCTCGCGGCCGTCCTGCGCGCGGAAGGGGGCTTTCCGATGAAGGCGCTCTTCGCGGAGGCGATCCGCATGGGCGACGAACTCCACTCGTCGCAGAAGGCGATTGACGCGCTTTTCACGCGCGCGATCATCCCGCTTGCGTTGAAATGTCCGAACGCGGCGGACCTGCTGACGTACTTCGCGACGGCCGACCGCTTCACGCACAACTTTGGGCAGGCCGCGAGCCGCGCGCTTCTGCTCGGACTTGAAAAGCGCGGCGCGCGCGGCCTCATGACGGCCGCCGGCGGCAACGGCGTTGACTTCGGCGTCAAGATCGACGGTACGTGGCACACGGCCCCCTCGCCGATGATCGAGGGGCCGTATCTCGTGCCGGGCGCGCGGCGCGAGAACCAGCTGCCCTGGATCGGCGACAGCTCGGTCGTCGAGTGCCGGGGTTGGGGCGGGGCGATCCGCCCGGTCAACCCCGACGCGGTCACCGGCGGTTCGGGGCCCGTCCTCAACGGCGGGATGATCGACGTGAACGGCGGCTGGATGGGCGCGGGCTCGACCCGCATGCCGGAGGCGTGCTTCGGACAGACGAGAAAGGCCGGTGCGGCATGCTGATGCAGGCGTTGGACTGGTGGATGGTCGCGGGCTTCTTCGCGATTCTCGTCGCGATTCCCCTCGTGGCCGCGCGGATGAATCGCGGCACGTCGAAGGATTTCCATCTGGCAGGCCGCTCGATGCCCTGGTGGCTCCTCGGCTTCTCGATGACGGCCGCCTGCACCTCGACGGATTCGGCAAACCTCTTCACGGAGATTATCCGCAAGGACGGTCTTGCCGGAAACTGGGTGTGGTGGGCGTTCCTGATCACGAGTGTCTTCACGGTCTTCATCTACTCGAAGCTGTGGGTCCGCACGGGCGTGACGACGGACGTCGAGTTCTACGAGCTGCGCTATTCGGGGAGGCCGGCGGCCTTCCTTCGTGCCCTGCGCGGCGTCTACCTCGGCGTCATCCTCAATTTGCTCGTGATGGGCGCGGTCGTCCTGGGCGGCCTCAAAATCGGCGTCATCCTCTTTGGCTGCTCGTCGACGACGGTGCTCGTCTTCACGGGCGTCTTCTCGATCGTCTACGTCGCGATTGCCGGCTTGCGCGGGGCGGTCTACACGGACTTCTTCCTCTTCCTCGTCATCATGCTCGGCGCGTTCGCCGCGATGTTCTTTGCGCTCGACCTACCGGAGGTCGGCGGCCTTTCCGGGCTCGCGGCGCATCCCGCGCTCAAGGGGAAGCTTTCGATCTTCCCGGACTTCTCCGATGCGGACGCCGTCTTCTCGCTCCTCGTCATCCCGCTCGCCGTGCAGTGGTGGGCGGTCTGGAAGCAGGGCTCCGAGCCGGGCGGCGGCGGGTACATCGTCCAGCGCATCATGTCGGCGAAGAGCGAGGGGCACGCCGTCGGCGGCACGCTCTTCTTCAATTTCATCCACTACGCGATCCGCCCGTGGCCGTGGTACATCGTGGGCTTCTGCTCGCTCGTCGTCTTCCCTGAACTCGCGGACATCCAGCGGGTGTTTCCGAACGTCGATCCGAAGCTCGTCGGCGGCGACATGGCCTACTCGGCGATGCTCACGAAGGTGCCGCACGGCTGGTTCGGCGTCGTTGCCGCCTCGATGATGGCCGCGCTCTTCTCGACGGTCGCCGCGCACCTGTCGATGGGCGCCTCCTACGTCGTCAACGACTTCTACCGCCGCTTCGTGCGCCCGCATGCCGGCGACCGCGAGCTCATCTGGGCGACGCGCGCGGCGATGGTCGCCTTCATGGTCTGCGCCTGCCTCCTCGCGCCGCTCCTGAAAAGCGCGAAGACGGCGTTCGACCTCATGCTGCTCATCGGCGCGGGGTCGGGTCCGATCTTCCTCCTGCGCTGGTTCTGGATGCGCATCAACGCCTGGAGCGAGATCGTCGGGATTGTCGCCGCGCTTGTCGCCGCCGTCATCCTCGACCTCGTGCTGCCGCTGTGCGGCGCACCGGAGATCGCCAGCTGGAAGAAGCTCCTCATGGGCGCAGGCGTGACGACGGTGGCGTGGCTCACGGCGACGCTCGTGACGAAACCGGAACCTCCGGACGTCCTGGCGCGCTTCAAGGCCCTTGTGCGCGCGGACGGACGCGATGCCGGGAAGGGCGTTCTCTACACCTTCCTCTTTTCCCTCGCGATTTTCGTCTCGATGGGAGCGGTCAGCCTGTTCCTGTATTAAATCGCCTATTAAATCGCCGCTTCGCGGCTTTAAATTGCGGGAACCTCTGGGTGAAGGTGACGGCAGGACCCATGTGTATGGGATGTCATTCCGTATTCCTGAAATTGTCCGGAGGTCATTTAAAGCCGCGAGGCGGCTACTGATTCCTTCTCGTAGCGGCGACTTAATCATGTTATAATGCGCGCATGAGACTTGTCGAATTTGTCCCGCCCAGGCCGCACCCGCTCTGGAGACTCTGCCTCCAGATGGGGATTGAGCATGTCGTCGTCAAGGTCAACCCGTCCCTGACGGGCCTGGGCGATCCGTGGCGGCTTGAGACTCTGAGGCGCATCGTCGAGGGACTTGCCGCCGAAGGGCTTACCGTCGTCGGGCTGGAGGGCGATCCGTTCGACATGGCGCCCGTCAAGCAGTTTGGCGACGCATCCTGCGCGATGGGTGTAGATTCGCAGTCCGCTGCCTCGGCGCGTGAGGAAACGCTTGCACACTACCGCGAACTGCTTGAATCGATGGCCGTGCTCGGCATCCGGCTCCTCTGCTACAACTTCATGGTTGGAACGGGTTGGGCGCGGACGGGCGTGCGCACCGTGCGCGGCGGGGCACGGGCGACATATTTCTCGCGAGCCGAAACGCCGAAGGTTGCGTTGCGCCTGACGAAGGACCAGGTCTGGGCGAACTACGAACACTTCATCCGGGCTGTGATGCCGACGGCGGAACGTGTCGGCGTCCGCATTGGGTTGCATCCGGACGATCCGTGCCTCCCGGACCTCGGCGGCTATGCGCGCATCTTCGGGACGGTTGCCGACTACGACCGCGCCTATGCACTTGCCCCCTCGCCGTCGAATGCCGTCACGTTCTGCCAGGCGAACTTCAAACTGATGGGCGCCGACCTGGTCGAGACGGCGCGGCACTTCGGGAAGCGCATTGCCTTCATCCACGTGCGCGACGTGGAAGGGGACCGGACCGACTTCACGGAACTCTTCCACGACCAGGGTACGACCGACCAATTCGCGCTCATGCGCACCTATCGCGCGCTTGGCCTCGACGTGCCCGTACGCGGCGACCACGTGCCGGAGATGGACGGCGACCGCCTCCTCGCGCCCGACGTCGTGCCCGGCTATTCCGTCCTTGGGCGTCTCTTCGCGAACGGTTACCTCAAGGCCCTCCTGAGGGGAACATGAGGTTCTGTCCGTAGATCTTTTCAGGTGGCTGGTTTGGTGCGGGACGTCCGAACGGCTCAGACGCGGACGTCCGACTGCGGGAGGGTCGCTCTCCTGCGCGACCGTGGCCTGTGCATGGCGGCCGACGCCTACCCGACGCGCCGGAAGAGCCGGTCGCGCCACCTCGCCGCCGTCCGCCCCGTGACGGCGCGGGCGTACCGCGCGCGCCAGGAGGCGAGCATCGTCGCCTCCTCCACGCGCCTCGGGTCCAACAATGCGTCGATCCGCTCCAGCACGCGCGTCACGACGTCCGGCACGCCTTCCATCGCCTCCAGGTAGACGCCCCGCGCCCGCAGAATCGCCGTCTCCCGCTCCACCTCCCGCCTTTCCCGTGCATCCTCCGCCTCCCGTGTCTCATCCACACTCGCACCACACTGAAGTCTTTCCGCATCATAATCTCGTTTCTGCTTCTCCACCCCATTCACGGCGGCCCTTGCCTCCAATCGTTCCCGTGTCCTGGAGCTTCCCCGCACATTGTCCTGCGATTTTTCCGCACCGTAATCTCGCGTTCCCTCTTTCGGTTCCGTCCCCTCCCTCGCCCCCGTGCCGTCCACCGTCCCCGCGCCGTTCCCCGCGCCTGCGCCCTCCGGCGCCCCCGCGCCGTCCAGGACGGCGGCGACGGGGATGGGGTCGGGCAGCTCCACGACCTGCCGCAGCTTCT
>URIT01000035.1 GCA_900547945.1 uncultured bacterium | reverse complement strand
CCGGCTTCGCCTCTTCGGCGGGCTTGGCCTCTTCCGCAGGTTTCTCGGCCTCGGCAGGCTTCGCCTCTTCCTTCTTCTCCGCTTCCGGCTTCGGAGCCTCCTCCGCCGGCTTCGCCTCTTCGGCGGGCTTGGCCTCTTCCGCAGGCTTGGCCTCTTCCGCAGGCTTCTCGGCCTCGGCGGGCTTCTCCTCCGCCGGCTTCGCCTCTTCGGCGGGCTTGGCCTCTTCCGCAGGTTTCTCGGCCTCGGCAGGCTTCGCCTCTTCCTTCTTCTCCGCTTCCGGCTTCGGAGCCTCTTCCGCAGGCTTCGCCTCTTCGGCGGGCTTCGCGGTCTCCTTCTTCTCCTCCACCGCAGGCTTCGGGGCCTCGGCAGCGGGCTTCGCGGCCTCCTTCTTCGTTGGCGCGGTGTCGAGGTCACTGAGAAGATCGTCCAGATCGTTCTGCGCGACAGCGCTCGTTGCAAGGACAAGCGAAACACAGGCGGCGCCCAAAGCGGCAAACGTATTTTTGGCTCTCATCGAGGATGCTCCTTAAAGGTCTCTAAATGATACCCCATTCTGGGGGGGAGAATCAAGTCTCAACGCACGGTTTTTTCTTTTTTTGTCTGGAGGTCGCGAATCGTCACTTCGCAGCCGCCGTTCACGCCCTTGAGCTTCGTCACGCGGTAGGCGCGCTCGTTCACCTTGAACTCGGTACCTTCCGAGACGACGATGTCGCGCCCTTCGCCGCGATTGTAGCGCAGCTGCACCTGGGATTCCACCGCAATCGTGCGTTCGTTGATGCGGATTTTGAGCGTCTTGCCGTCGCTCTTGCGCCGCACATCGACCGTGGAGACGTCGGTGGGGACCTTCATCTTGGTGCCGGGGCGCAGACGAAGCTCCTGCTTCGGCTCGTAGGCCTCGACGGTCCAGCCGGACGCCCAGGCGTTCTTGCCCTCGCCGCGAATCTCCTCGTGCAGCTTCACGAAGACCTTGGCGTCGTAGCCCGTCACGCCGTGGCGCTGGAAGGTGAAGCGGTGGCCGCCCGGAATCGGCGTGACGGCGTTGAAGTAGAACGGCAGCGTCGTCTGGCGGATGCCTCCGGAGACCGTGACCGAATCGAGGTAGTCGGGGTGGGACTTCGGGTCGCGCGGATCCGTCCCCGCCTGGTACTCCTCCAGGTTCGTGAAGCCGTCCCCGTCGGCGTCCTTCGCCGCGTCCGAGGGATCGTTCGGGTTGAAGCCGTACTTCTTCTCCCAGTCGTTCGGCATGCCGTCGTGGTCGGTATCGACCTCGACCTTCACGATGGCCTGGTGGGCGCCGCAGAAGGGGCAGACCTCGCAATCGGCGGGAATCGGCTTCCCGCACGCCTTCTTCTTCGAGGACGAATCGCCCTGGCGGCACAGCACGCGCCGCTCGCTCGCGAGGAAGTTCGCCTTCCTGGGATCGACCGCCGCGAGCTGGGGCGGCTTCTCCGCGCCGCGGAGGGCCTTCCGCAGCACGTCGAGGTCGACCGGCGCCACGCCCTCGTGCGCGGGCCGCATGGCGTTCAGCGACTGGGCGTAGGCGTCGGCGCTCTCCGTGTCGCCCATCTTCAGCGCGAACAGCGCACCCGCCGCGACAAGCGCCAGCACGCCGAGAAGCGTGACGAGCCAGTCCCAATGCGCCGCAAGGAAACTCTGCCTGGAGACGCTCATTTTCCATCCCCCTTCTTCTCCGCCGTCGGCTTCGCGGCCTCGGGCTCGGGCTTTGCCTCGGTCGCCGCGTCCTCGGCGGACGGCGCCGCCGCCCCCCGGCCGAAGTCGCGGACCTCAAGCGTGAAATTCACCTGGATTGGCGCGTCCAGTTCCGGATCGACCACCAGCGGGTTGACCGCCGCCTCCGCGTCGCCCTGCGCGGCACTCTCCGCCGCAGCCGCGCTCCGGCGGCCGCGCCGGCCGGCGGCACCCCGTCTGGACGCCTTCTGGTTCTTCGCGTTCTCCACGGCGTTCAGGTGTTCCACGATCACGTCGGCCGTCTCGCGGAAGGAGAGGTTCTTCACCGTCATGAAGCGCGGGCACGACGTGAGCCGGTTCAGCACGGCCACGAGCGCCGCCGGACGGGCCGTGAACTCGAACGCATAGGCGAGGCAGGTCTCCTGCGGGGCGTCGGCCTCCTTGCCGGCGCCCTTCTTCGCCTTGGCCGGACGGCGCGCCCCGTCGTCCTCCTCCTCGGAGGCGGCCTTCTTCTCGATGCGCCGGATGGCCTTGACCTCCAGCACGCCCACCTCCGCGAACATGTCGACGACCTGGGTGATCGTGTCGAGCTGCACCGTGAGGCGCGGCACGTCCTGCTCCTGGGGCAGCACGCCCCCCTCGCCCAGATACTGCTCGAAGCCGAAGAGGAAGGCCGGGGCCGCGATCTTCCCCTCCACGCCGCCCGCGAGCGCGGCCATGCGGCGCACCTCCCGCTGGAGGCGCTGCTTGAAGATCGGCGGCAGCTCGACGGGGAATTTCCTGTCGCCCCGCGCGGCGAGCGCAAGCGCCGACTCATGCCAGTCCGTGTAGCTCACCTTGTTCGACACGACGGAGTCGAGCGAGCGCTTCGACGGGAACACCGCCGCCTCGTAGTGGCTCCGGAAACCGCCTACGGCGGCCTCCAGCTCCTCCTCGGCCTCGCACCGGCCGCTCCAGGCCAGGTACGCGCCAAAGCCCAGGCCGCCCGCGCACAGCACGAACACGCCCGCGCCGATCACGCCCAGCTTCTGCTGCTTCGAAAGACTCATTTCCCCTTACCCGCCTTTCCCTTGCGTCCGGCGGCCTTCCCCGCAGGCGCAGCCGACGGAGCCGACGCCAGGTCCATCTGGATCGAGAACTCCGAAAGGCATTCCTTGACTTCCTTCTGCGCGACGATCTTCACGGAATCCGGCACGAACGCCGCGCTCTTCTTCAATGCGTCCTCCACGATCTTCGACGCGGTCGTCGCCTCGCCGCCGTGTTTGGCGGACCAGTCCTTCTCGACCTTGCCCATCGCGTCGCGCCAGCCGCGCACGGTCACGCGCACGCCCTCGCGTCCCTCCGGGTTGTCCTTCGGGGCGGGGATGGCCGTCCATTCCGTGATCCACATGCCGGGCACCAGGCTCCCGCGCACGGCGCGCACGCGCTGGAGCGCGGCCGAGCGCTCCCACAGGAGGCGCTGGAACGCCTCGCACGTCCCGCGTTCGTCGGCGACGGCCTGCTGCTCCTTCGCGATCCGCTGCTTGAACTCGTTCAGCCTCTTGCCGGACATGAGCTGGTTGACGCGCTCCACCTTCTCCTGCACGACGGCCTCGCCGTGGCGTTCCGCCAGCCACAGGCAGCCGAGCGCGGCCAGGAACGCGACGCCGCCCGCGGCGAGGAACGGCACGCGCTTCAGCGCGCGCGCCTCCTCCACGAGTTCCGGCGGCATCAGGTTGATCGAGATCCACGCGGCGTCCGTGCCGCGCAGCGCAAGGCCCACGCTCTCGGTGAGCGAGAACGCATCGCCCTCCAGCGCGGCGCGGTTGACCTTCGGCCCGAAGCCGACCTTCCCGAACGGATTCAGGAACGCGACCTCGACCTGCAGGGACTCCATGAAGAACTGGTCCAGCTGCGGCAGGCGCGCGCAGCCGCCCGTGAGGAAGAGGCGGCTAGGGGCGCTGCCGCCCTGCTGCGAGCGGTAGAAGTTGATCGAACGCGAGATCTCGGCGTGGAGGCGCGTGAGGACCGTGCGGATCACCTTCGAGACGCGGTCGGAGACCTCGTCCTCGTCCTCCGTCACGCCGCCGAGCGAGACGTAGCCGCGCTCGAGCTTGAGCTGTTCGGCCTCCTCGAAGGAACAGCCGAACGTCTGCGCGATGTCCTTCGTGATGAGGTTGCCGGCGACGGGGATCGAGCGGTTGTAGATCTTCTCGTCCTCGAGGATGATCAGGTTCGTCGTCTTCGAGCCGATGTCGAGGATGACCGAGCAGCCCGTCAGGCCGGGGTGGGCGAACTTGAGCGCGTTGCAGATCGCCATCGGCGAAACGTCGACGACCAGGGGCTTGAGGCCCGCGCCGCGCACGGCGTCCGTGACGGCGCGCACGGCCTCCAGCTTCGCCGCGACGATGATCGCCGCCTTCTCGCCGTCCGCCGTCGTGCCGAGGAACTGGTGGTCGCTCACGATCTCGTCGATCGGGAACGGCACGTTCTGCTCGATCTCGTAGCGCACGAGCTGTTCGAGCTTCGCCGCGTCGCCGATGGCCGGGAACTTCGCGAAGCGCGGGAACACCGTCTGCCCGCCCAGCGACACGATGAGCGGAGCGGGGCGGATGCCCGTCTCGCGCATGATCTGGTGGAGGACGGACGGCAGGGCCGCCGCGATCGAGCCGGGGTCGTTGACGTCGACGGCCTGGAGTTCGCCGCTGCCGTAGGCGGTGAGCGTCAGGCTCCGCTTTCCGCCCAGCGTGTACTCGGCGAGCAGCGCCTTGGACGCCCCGATGTTGAGAGTGAGGATCTTTGCCATGTTGGACCTTCCACTAGGCTGCGAGGAGGCGACTTACTGGACGAGTTCGTAGTCCGCGTTGTTCACGAGCCAGAACGGCGTCTTGGAGCGGTCGACGAGGCCCTGGCGGCGTTCGAGCATGGGCTTCATCTCGCCCTTGATCTTCTTCTGCCAGTTCATGAACTTGTCGTTCTCCCACCACTTCTCGCCGGCCTGGTTGACGTCGCCGCTCATGTTCTCGGTGTGGAACGCGAGCTCGTCGCCCTCCTTGTTCGTGATGATGAGGCTGATCGTGCAGGGTTCGCCGAAGCGCTCCAGGACGGACGGCGGCAGGCACACGCTCGCCATGTGGCTGCCCTTCTTGATGTCCACGTAGCGCACCTGCGTGTTGTAGTAGGAGTACTGCGCGGGGAGGTTCTTGGGATCCTTCTCCTTCGCCTTGGAGGCGTCGAGGAGGACGTGCCAGTTGAACGTGAGTTCGTCCTGCCACTTCGCCATCGTCGTGTACTTCGTCTCAAGGACGATCCACTGGCGCGGGCGCCCGCCGAGCGGCGGCATGAGCTTGCCGTTCGCGTTGAGGTTCGGCGCGCTCGCGAGGCACGTGCCGCCCGGGCGGGCGGGCGCGTCGATGGTGACGTAGGCGTCACGGCCCTTCGCGACGGCCGCGCCGCCGTCGGCACCGACCGGTCCGCGCCGACGCGACTGGGCGGAAAGGGAACACGCGCACGCAACCGCGAGGGTGAAGCAAATCATTGTCTTGAACTGCATGTCTGGCCTCCTTGCTTTTATCGTTCGTCAATAGTGTATCACAAAACCTTCATCTTGGGCAAATCCTGAATGTCCACGACGCCCAGCAGCCGTCCGTCCGCCGCGCAGACGGGCAGATCGTCGATCTGCCGCGACTCGAAGACGCGCAGCAGGTCGACGGCGTAGGCGTCGCCGCCGATCGTCAGCGGGTGGCGCGTCATGTGCCGCGAGACCGCGTCGCCCAGCACCTCGCGGCCTTCGCTCACGTGGCGGCGGAAGTCGCCGTCCGTGAAGATCCCCTCCAGCTTCCCCTCCGCGTCGACGACGACCGCGCTGCCGGCCTGGGCCTTCGTCATCGCGAGCAGCGTGTCGAGCACCGTCGTCGCGGGCGCGACGGCCGCGACGCGCGCGCCCGTGCGCATGACGTCCGTCACCTTGAGGACGAGCGCGCGGCCGATCGCGCCGGCCGGGTGGTTGAGCGCGTAGCTCGCCTTGTCGAAGCGCCGCGCGTCGAGCATCACCATCGCGAGCGCGTCGCCCATCGCCATCGTCGCCGTGGTGGAGGTGGTGGGCGCCATGCCGAAGGGGCACGCCTCGGCGCCACAGGGGATCTCCAGCACCACGTCCGAAAGCCGCGCGAGCGTGGAGTCCGTCCGCCCCGTGAGCGCGACGACCTTCAGCCCGTGGCGGCGGATGGCGGGCACGAGGCGCACAAGCTCCTCGCTTTCGCCCGAAAAGCTCAGCGCGAGCAGCAGGTCCTTCGGGCCCGTCATGCCGAGGTCGCCGTGCATCGCCTGCACGGGGTTGAGGACGACCGAGCAGGTGCCGGTGGAGGCGAGGATCGCGCTCGTCTTCTCCGCGACGTGGAGGCTCTTCCCCACGCCCGTCACGACGACCTTGCCGCCCGCCTCCACGCACGCGAGCATGAGCGCGACCGTGCGCGTGAAGGCGTCGCCCAGCGCGGCGCGCGTGCGCCGCAGGCCCTCGATCTCGACGTCGAAGACCTCCTGCGCCCGGCGGATCTGTTCAGTCGGCGTCACGGGAGCCTACTTCTTCGCGGCGCTCTGGAGGAGCGTGACGCAGATCGTGCCGACGATGTCCTCGGCGCTGCAGCCGCGGCTCAGGTCGTTCATGGCCTTCGCGAGGCCCTGGAGGTTGGGTCCGATCGCCGCCGCGCCGCCGAGGCGCTGCGCGATCTTGTAGCCGATGTTGCCGGCCTGGAGATCCGGGAAGATGAAGACGTTCGCGTTGCCCTGGATCGCGCCGCCGGGGTTCTTGAGCCGGCCGACCGCCGGGGCGATGGCCGCGTCGAACTGCAGCTCGCCGTCCATCGCGATGCCCTTCTCGGCGAAGACCGGCTTCGCGAGCGCAACGGCCTTCTGCACCTTCTCGACGAGGTCGCCGGCGGCGGACCCCTTGGTGGAGAAGCTGAGATACGCGACGCGCGGCTCGTTGCCCGTGAGGTCGCGGTAGGTCTGGGCCGTCGCAAGCCCGATGTCGACGAGCTGTTCCGCCGTGGGGTTGGGGATGACGGCGCAGTCGCCGAACGCAAGCACCGCGTCGCCGCTCGGCGTCGGCTCGCGCAGATCGAGGATGAAGCAGCTGGACGCCGTCTTGACGCCCTTCTCGGTGCCGAGCGTGTGGAACGCCGCGCGCAGCATGTCGCCCGTCGAGGCGATCGAGCCGGCGACAAGGCCGTCCACCCGCCCGAGCTTCACCATCATGCCGCCGAAGTAGATGCGCTTCGTGCGGAGCGTCTTCTGCGCCCCGGCGAGATCGATGATCTTCTGCTTCTCGGCCGGCTTGCGGCTTTCCTTCGCGTTCCACGCCCCCAGGTAGGCGGCCTCCAGCTCGGCGTCGCCCTGCGTGTAGTCAATCGTCCTGATGCCGCGCTCGGCGAGCGACAGCCCGGCCTTCGCCTCGGCGTCGGCGATCTCCTGCGGCGTGCCGAGCACGATGGGGGTGCAGATCTTGCGGTCCACGCAGCTGCACGCCGCCGTGATCACGCGCGCGTCCATGCCCTCCGGCAACACAATCGTCCCGTTGAGGGTGGAGGCTTTTTCGATGATTTTCTTGATGGCGTTCATGGAAGATTATGGGGGATTAAGTGGTTAAGTAGTTAAGTAGTTAAGTTCAAGCAGTTAAGTCTAAGTGGTTAAGTAGTTAAGTTCAAGTGGGTAAGCGGTTAAGTTTATCAGGGAATCCATCTTAAGAGAACAGACCTCTTGGAAGCGCGAAGCACAACTTAACTACTTAACTACTTAATCTTAACCACTTAATCACTTCTTCAGCACGGCGACGGTTTCGCGGGCGATCATCAGTTCCTCGTTCGTGGGGATGACGACGACGGGGATCTTGGAGTCCTTCGTGGAGATGACGCCCGACGCGCCGAAGCGCACCTTCCGGTTGGCCTTTTTGTCGAGCTTGACGCCGAGGGCGCCGAGGCGCTTGACGATCTGCTCGCGCAGTTCGGAGGCGTTCTCGCCGATGCCGCCGGCCATGACGATCGCGTCCGCGCCGCCCACGAGCGTGTTGTAGCCGCCCACATAGAGCGCCGTGCGGTGGCCGAACGCCTCAAGGGCCTCCAGCGCGTCGAGGTCGCCCGCCTCGGCCTTCGCGACGACATCGCGCGAGTCGCCGCCCTTCACGCCGGCAAGGCCCTGGAAGCCCGACTCCTTGTTGAGGAGCGTGTCGATCTCGTCGATCGTGTAGCCGTGCTTCGCGAGGAAGAAGATGACGCCCGGGTCGACGCGCCCGCAGCGCGTGCCCATGATGAGACCGTCAAGCGGCGTGAGCCCCATCGTCGTGTCGAGGCATTCGCCGTTCTTCACGGCCGCGAGCGAGGAGCCGTTGCCGAGGTGGCAGGTGACGAGGTTGACCTTCTTCAGAGGCTTCTTCAGCCACGCGGCGGCGGCCTGGGTGAGGAACTTGTGCGACGTGCCGTGGAAGCCGTACTTCCGCAGACCGTACTTCTTCGTGAGCGGACGCGGCAGCGCGTACTCGTAGGCGCAGCCCGGCATCGTCTGGTGGAAGGCCGTGTCGAAGACGCCGACGTTCGGGACGCCCTTCGCCGCCTTCTCGCACGCCTCGATGCCCTGGAGGTTCGCGGGGTTGTGGAGCGGCGCGAGGGGGATGCACTTCGCGATGAGCTTCTTCGCGGCGGCTGTGAGCTTCGCCGGCGCCGAGAACTTGTCGCCGCCGTGGACGACGCGGTGGCCGATTGCGTCGAGCTCGGAGAGGGAGGCGATGACGCCGACCTCCGCGTCGGTCAGGACGGCCATGACCTGGCCGATGGCCGCCACGTGATCCTTCATCGGCACCTCGCGCACGACCTTGTCGCACCCGGTCTTCGTGTAGACGAGACGCGAGCCGTCCAGGCCGATGCGCTCCACGAGCCCCTTGCAGAGCATCTTCTCGCCCTTCATGTCGAAGAGCTGGAACTTAAGCGACGACGAGCCGCAGTTGACGACGAGAACTTTCTGAATCTGTTTCATAAATGAACCTTCATTCTTCAGCAGTAAAGGACGCAAAGACAATCGAAGCGCTTGCTCCCCGGCCGCGACACGCGCGGCCCTCCCGCTTTCCGATGTTTCTTGGTCGCAAAGAACGCAAAGTACGCAAAGAGCGTTGTCAACGCCGTTTACGCCTTTGTGTCCCTTTGCGTTCTTTGCGTCTTTATTCCTTTGCGCTCTTTGCGTTCCTTGCGGCTTTCCTTACCGAGCCCCCTTGACCAGGCGCACCTTGAAGAAGGCCTTGCCCTCCAGGCCGTTCGCCTTGATCGCCCGGGCCAGCTCGTCTGCGGTAATCGTCGCCGTGGTCGCCGCGTTCGCGTGGATGGTGAGGGTCTTCACCTGCACGTCCGCCGCGTTCGCGAAGTCGGCCGCATCCGCCGCGACGAGATGCACGGCCACCGTCGCCGCGTCGCCCACGGTGATGAACGAGGAGCCGCCGGTCGTCACCTTGGAGGAGATGCCGAGCGTGATGCCGTCCGTCAGGGAGAAGCCGTCGATCGAGACGTAGATCTCCTCCTTCGCCGCCGGGGCGTCGCCGTTCGAGCCGCTCAGCAGGTTCGCCGCCGCGAGCGTCGCCTCCGTCGCCTCGCCCGAGGCGAACGAGAGCATCGTCACCATCGGGGCGGACGCCAGATTGGCGCGCAGCAGGTTCGCGTACTCGTTGAGGCTCGTCTGGAGCTTCGGGTTGACGCGCGTGAAGTACGTCGCGCCAGAGGCCGGGCCGAGCGTCGTGAGGTTCTTCTTCGTGTCGTACTCGTAGGCGTCCGGGAAGCCGTCGTTGTCGGTGTCCATGTCCTCGATGTAGACCGTGACGAACGGACGCTCCGTGCTGCCGCGCACCACGGCGACGCCCTTCGGCGTGTAGGGCGTCTTCGACCCCGTGCCGACGCCGTTCGCGTAGCCCCAGCTCTCCCACGGGTCGAACGCGCCGTTCGCGTTCGAGTCGATGTAGGCGCGCACGTAGTACGTGCCGGTCGGCAGGCCCTTGAGGACGCAGTTCGCGCCCTCGTCCGTCGTGGACGTCAGCACCGTGCCGTCCGCAAGGAACGCCTCGGCGGCGGGCATGCCGCTGAAGTCGGGCGTCGCGAACGCCTGCACGCGGACGAGGCCCGCGAGCGCGGACGCCTTGAACGAGCATGCGGCCGGGCCGAAGTACTTGACGCACGCCTTGACGGAACCGTAGTCGCCCACCGCGCCGCCCGCACCCGCGCATTCGAGGCGGAAGTCGCTCTGCGTCTCGGACGTATTGGGCGTCGTGAACTTCGCGTCGAGCATCGAGACGGCCCACTTGTAGTTGTTCGTCGTCGCGAACACGACGCCCTCGGCGGTCGCCATGTCGGCGTAGAGCGGCGGCGTCCAGCTGTACACGCCGTTCTCGTCGCGCGCCGGGGCCTTCTGCACGCCGGAGTCGTAGACGAGCGTCGTGCCGTTCGCCTTCCACACGCGGAGGCGGAACGCCGGGTAGTCCTTGCCGATCGTGTTCGGATGCGTCCAGGAGAACGTCGGCTGCGCCGCGTAGACGACCGACTCCACGTTCGCGGGCACGCACCGCGACTGGCCGCCCAGCCCACCGAATTCGTAGCGGTTCACGAACATCGTCGCCAGGCTGTTGATGTTCGACGGGACGGAGGTATCCACCGTGCCGTCACCCAGCACCACGCGGTAGGTGGCGCTCGTCACATTCGCGATGTTGTAGCCAAGCCCGGTCGCCCGGGACGGGAGGAGCGTCGCCCCAAGATCCGTCACACCCGTCTGGAGCAGATCACGCTCGGACAGGAGCGGATTCGCCACCAGATCCTTCGTGACATCCAGCGCCACGCCGCCGACGACATAGGAGAACGACCCGACCGGAACGGATGCCGCCGTGCCGTTCACCTCGCTCAGCACAAGGCGGACGCGCGTGGACTTCTCCTTTTCACCTGGCATTTGCGTGCCAACCCGGTCACCGGAGAGTTCCTTGTTCGAGTTGAATGCAATCGAACTCCAAACACCGCGGTCGTTGAGTTCCTTCTGCGCCTGGAAGTCGTTCGCGGCGGCGGCGGCGCGCAGATCGATGCGGAACATCTGGGGCGCCGTGTCGGTCAGCTCGACCGAGAGGACCGCGCGGCTCCAGTTGACGTCCACGCCCGTCGCGACGCCGTAGGGCTCGCCGGCCGTCCAGGCACCGTCGCCGTTGAGGTCGAGGAACGCCTCGAACGTGTTCGCGCCGGAGCGGAGGTGGCCCGTGTCGGCCTTCGCGAGGTTGAAGCTCCAGCACTTGTCGGAGGAGACCACCTGGCCGCGCCATTCGATCTTCACGAACGAACGCACGATCGCCAGGCGCTCGTAGGCCTTGCCGGTCGGCGTCGACCAGCTGTAGAGGTAGGCGCTCTGCTGCCCGGCGGCGGACGACTGGATGATCCTGTAGAGGTAGTCGCCCAGCTTCGTGAAGTCAATCGTGACGTCGCCCGTCTCGTGGTTGACGGAACCGACGACGGTGCTGTCGCTCGACCCCAGCACGAGGTTCGCCGTCTTGGTCTCGACGCCCGTGAAGGCCTCGCGCAGACCCCCGCACCAGCTCGTGCCGTCGGCCGCCAGCCAGACGCCGCTCTTTCCGTCCTCCGCCATCTGGAAGGCGTTGAGATCGCGGAAGGAGACCTGCACCGTGCCCGGCACGACGGCGCCGCTGCCGAGGTTGTAGGTCATCTTCGCACCCGGGTTCATGCCGAGCTGGCGCGAGTAGGCGATGCCCACGGCGTCGTCCGCCGTCGTCGTGGACGACGAAGAGGATCCGCCCCCCGACGCGGTCTGCCCGCCAAGGGCCACCGTCCACGTGGCGTCGGGCGCACCCGCCTCGGCGGTGGACTGGTAGGCCTTCACGACGAGGTTGCCGCCCACCGTCTGGCTGCCGTTGTAGCGGGCGTTCACCTCCACGGTCGGGATCGGATACTCCACGAAGTCACCCGACACGAAGGAGACCGACTTCTCGCGCGTCGGGTCCGTCCCGGCGCGGCATTCCGCGTAGTTGCTCCAGCCGTCGCCGTCGTAGTCGGCCCAGAGGTCGCTCACGAAGCGCGAGGCGAAGAGGCGCTCGGTCGCGCTGTTGACGCGCGTTGCGTAGAGGTCTTCCCAGTCGTCCTCGCAGAAGTCGTGGTCGGAGAACATCTCGCCCAGGTAGAGGCTGCCCACCCGGAGGAAGTAGTCCGGCACGATCGTGCCGTCGGCGGCGAACGAGTACGCCGTGAGCGGCGAGATCTTCATGCCCTTGAAGACGTCGCTCTTCGCGGCGAAGACCTCGGAAATGAGGTACTCGGCCATGTTGGAGAGGCCGTCGTGGTCGCTGTCCGCGCGGCCGTCCGCGCCGAGGATGCCGTAGAGGGTTTCCCACCAGTCGGGCAGACCGTCGCCGTCGCGGTCGACGAGCGCCTTGAAGGCGTCGTCCACCGTGCCGTTGGGCAGCATGCCCGCCGCGAGGTCGCGGATGTAGGCTTCGCGGGCCGTCATCCACTGGCCGTTGTAGTTGACGAGCGTCTCCCACGTGAAGCCGTCCGCCGCGCCGTAGGAGGCCTTCGCGACCTTCTCCCACCAGTCGGGGATGCCGTTGCTGTTGAGGTCGTCACCCGCGTAGGTCCAGGCGTCGGCGGCGCCGAGGCCGTCCCACATCTCGGTGCAGCGCTTCGCGAACGCACCGCCGAGCGGCACGATGTCCGTCGTGCCGAGCGACGCGCGGATCCGCTGGAACCTGTTCATGCTCGCCACCGCCGTGAACTGGCTGTCGAGATCGGCGAGCGCCACGAGGCGGTTTCCGTAGTAGATCACGTCGTTGCCGCCGTTGTCGTGGTAGAACGAGTAGGGGTTCATCGCGTTCGGGAAGACGAACGTCTCGGTGTTCACCGACTCCTGCGGCGCGCAGACGCCCGCCACGCGCTCGGCCCAGTACTTGGAATCGACCGTCGAGCCATCCAGCGCCGGGAGGTGCGCCACCATGTTCTGCACCCACGGCACCCAGCGGTAGTTGGCGTAGACCGTGCTGTGGACCGGCAGGGCCTTCCACCAGCCGCAGTAGAGGTCTCCGGGCACGTCCTTGCCGCCCACGCGCACGTTGTCGAGCACGTTCTTCGTGAAGCCCGAGGGCTCCCACATCACGTCCGCCGCGTCAACCGCGCCCGGCAGGGTCTGGAAGTTGTAGTGGAACACGAGCTCGACTGGCAGCGTCAGCTTCCCGTCGTTGTCGTTCCGCGTCGCCCCGTCGGCCCAGGCCGTGTAGACGGCCGCGCGCAGGGTCTTCACGTCCTCCGCCGAGAGGCGCAGCTTGTAGCCGTCGAGGATCTCCTCGGCGGACTTCGCGCCGTCCCACACGCGGACCTCGTCGATGTAGCCCGCGTAGAAGGAGTCGTAGCTCGCCCACGTCGTCGCCGCCGAGAGCGCCACGCCGGCCGCGTCGCGCGCACGGGCGCCGAGCACCATCGCGCTCTTCGACAGCACGGCGTAGCCGGTCCCCTCCATCGGGAAGAGGTTGGCGTCGGGGACAGGCTGCTGCGTCACGCCGATTGCGCCGTTCGCCGGCACGAGGGCCGTCGGCTGGGTGTTGACCTGCTTGCCGTTCGCGTAGAGCGTGAGGCTCCGCCCGTCGAAGGTGAGGGCCACGTGCGTCCAGGCGCCCTGGGCGATCTCCGCGCCCACCACCGTCACGCTGCTGCCCGGCGTGCCCGTCTCAACGGCGTCCGAACTGTCGAAGAGGCCGTAGAGGCGACCGTCGGCCATGATGCCGATGCGGAAGTTCACGCGCAGCTTGCTCACGTTGTTCGAGAGCGTGTTCGCGTAGTAGTTGACCGCACGCTCCAGCACGACCTGGTCGCGCGCGACGTCCTCGGGATTGATCCACGCCTCAACCGTGAACTGGCGGAAGGCGTCGAAGTTGATCTTCGAGAGGTTGCCCGGCGCGCAGGCGTACGAGACGGCGGCGGCGTCCGCGCCCGGCAGCCACAGCGCCTGGCGGCGGTCCGGATCCGTGAAGTCGAGCGGATCGGTGATCGCCGTCGCGGTCATCTTCTTCTCCTCCGCGTCGTTGAGGCCGTCGTGGTCCGTGTCGTAGCCCTCGTTCTCCTCGAAGGCGAACATGAAGCCGTCGGCGTCGGCAGCCGTCCACGGGTAGAACGCGATGTCGGGAATCAGCGCACCGCCGTCCGTCTTGTAGTACTGCGCGGTGAAGCTCTTCTCGGACGAGGAGTCCGTCATCCAGAGCGGCGTCGGGTCCGTATGCGTCGGCTGCGGGCTCGTGATGTTCGCGTAGAGCGTCTCCTCGTAGTTGTTGAGGCCGTCGCCGTCCGCATCGCAGCCCGGCGTGCCGATCATCCACGGGAAGCGCATCGCGTCATAGACGGGATCCGCCGGGGCCGCCATGGGCCAGCCCGTCCAGGCGTTGTACCAGCTGCACACCCGGCCGCCGTAGGCCTGCGCAATCACGTCGTTCGCGAGCGAACCGTCCGAAACGTCGCCGAGGAGCGGGTTGAGGCCGTGGAAGAGCTCGTAGTAGTCGTCCATGCCGTCGCCGTCCGTATCCCACTTGCGCGGATCGGTCGTGCAGTAGCCGCCGGCCTGCGCGCCGCCGGAAACGGCCTGCGGACGCAGCATCACGCGGTAGCCCTTCTCGTCGTAGTTGACGCGGCCCGTCGTCGCCGTGTTGAGCGCGGCCTTGTCCCACGCCTTCGGCGGCGCGGCGAAGTAGCCGAGCTTGCGGAAGTCCCAGGCGCCCGTGGCGGGATAGCCCGCCTCCTTCACGCTCGCGTAGTACGTCTCGCCGTCCATGACGTTCATCGGCAGGAAGCCGAAGAACTGGAGCGACGACGGCGCGCCGGACGGCATCCACTGGCCCATGAGCGGCGTGGAGCTATCGTCGTAGCGGAGGTGGCGGAGTGCCTGCACGAGGTACTCCTGGTAGTTCTGGAGGCCGTCATGGTCGAAGTCGAAGTCGCGGCTCGTGCCCGTGGCGGGGTCGGTGAAGCGCGGGTTCGTCCAGGCGTCGCCCGTGAACGTCGCGTCGCCCGGGCGGTAGCCGAACGTACCGTCCATGCCGGCCGTGATGTAGTAGTTGCTCGCCACCGCGCCGTCGGCGAGGCCGTCGCCGCGGCGGATGAGCTTGAGGACCCCGTCGCCCAGATTCAGCGCGCCGTCCGGCTTCCCGGCGGGCGTGAAGACCACGCCGGCGAACTCGCGTTCCCACGGGTCGGGCAGACAGTCGCCGTCCGTATCGACCGTGCAGGGGTTGAGGCCACCGCCGCGGATGCAGGTGGAACCGTCGTCCTCGGGCGTGCCGTAGATGAAGGTGTAGGTGTGGAGGACGCTGCCGACTTCCGACTCGTCGCTGCTGACGGTCTTGCCCCAGACGAACGCCGCCTCCCAGGTGCCGCCTTCCTCGCCGTCGAGGAGGCCGTCGCCGTCGGTGTCCGCATCCCACGGATCGGTCGGGAAGAACTTGTTGTACCAGCCCGAGACGACGCCGGGGTGGTTCGTGACGATGGTCGGGCAGGATGCATAGGCGTTGCAGGAATCCGTACCCGCATACTCAAGGGGGTACGCGAGCTTGTCGGCGTCCTCGTCGAGTTCCGCGTCGTCCTTGGCGTTCGGGTTGTGCTTGACGTAGAGTTCCCAGCCGTCCGGCACGCCGTCGCCGTCCGTGTCGGCGCCGTGGATCTCGCTCGCGAACGTCATGCCGTCCAACTGGGCGGACGCCACCCACTCCGGATTGGAGAACGGGAGGTTGGGCGCCGTCGTGCCCTCCAGGAAGACATCGGCGCACTGGCGGTCAATTCCATTCCACCGCCCTTCGTCGGTCTCGATCGAGAACTCGCCCTTGTCGCCGTTCACCAGCTTCGGCGTCGTCTCGTAGCGGTACTTGAGGAGCAGGTACTCGTCGAGCGCCGTGTACGCGACCGTGTTGACCGCCAGGCCGGACTCGCCCTCGAAGTGGACGCCCGTCTTCGCCGGCTCCCAGCGCGCGGCGACGTAGCCCGCGTCGTTCTTGTTCCACGCCGTGCGCGGATCGAAGCCGAACTGCGCGTACACCTCGTCGTGGAGGAGCGTGACGGCCTGGTCGCGCACCACGGCAATCGTCGCGTTCGTCGCCTCCCCGAGATCCCACACGCGCGCGTCGAGCGGCAGCGCGTCGACCTCCTCGCCCACGTGGTCGACCGCATTCTTCACCTTGCCGCCCCGGAAGGACGAGACCCAGACGCCCGTCTCGTCCGTCGCGCGGTTGTAGCGGAAGACCTTGATGGCGACGAAGTTCGTCAGGACGGATTCCGCCAGCGTGTACGCGCCGTCGGTGCCCTCCACGAGGGTCCGCTCGCCGTTGGCCGGGAGGGCGAAGACGCCCGCCCCCGGAATCGTGACGATCGCGTAGGTCTTCTCGGAATCCCAGCGGGCCATGAAGTCGCCGTCCGCGTTCATCTCGCCGTTCTCGCCCTTCTTGGCGCTGACCGGGTTCATGCCGTTCATGATTTCCCAGTAGTCGCTGAGGCCGTCGCCGTCCGTATCCCAGTTGATGGGGTTCGTGCCCATGGCGAGCTCTTCAAGGTCCGTGAGGCCGTCGTTGTCCGTGTCGCGCGTCTCGAACGCATCGGCGGACGCGACGGTGGGGTTGAACGCGGCCGCAACCGCTTCGGGCGAGATGCGCTCGCCGGTCGCGATGTCCTTGAGCGTGAAGCGCGAACCTTCCAGGCGCTCCCACTCGCCCTTCTCGTTGATCCGGCCGACCGTGGCGCTATACCAGTAGAAATACTCGTAGCCGTCCGGGAAGCCGTCCTTGTCCGTGTCGTCGACGGTCGGGTCGGTGCGGTTCTCGGGAATCCAGCTGTTGGCGTTGGCCTTGAGGTAGTCGGTCAGCGTCGCGATGTCGGCGTCCCACGCCGCGCGGTCCTCCGCCCGCTTCGCCAGCAGATCCGCCGCCGTGACGCCGGCCCCCGGGTTGTGTTCGGCGATCGCCAGCCACTCGGCGTCCGAGAACGCGGGGTCGGACACCCACGTGCCGCGCACGTTGCGGTTGAGGCCGTTGTGCGACACGCGGTAGTTGAGGTGTTCGTCGAAGCCGCGCAGTTCCGTGAACGCCGTGAACGCCCCGCCCGCCGTCGCCCAGTTGACGACGTTCGGGATGAGGGAGGTGCCGGCCGCAGAGGTCGAGGGCAGGAAGTCGCCCGCGTCCTTGCCGCTCTTGGTCGTGACCGCATCGTTGTTCCAGTCCCTGAGGCTCTGGACGGCGCCCGGCTTCGACTCGTCGTCCAGCTCGAAGCCGGCAGCCTCGTAGAGCTTCTGGCCGCTTCCCCACGTCGTCTGCACCGCGTAGACGTCGGGGATGCCGTCCTGGTTCAGGTCGCCCACGTTGTCCGTCGTGAGGTATTCGAGGGAGAAGATCGCCTCCAGCAGCGTCGTCTCGTAGGTCGTGGCGGAGTCGTCGAACTCGGGCAGCGTGACCACCTGCCCGCCCATCGACAGCGGACCGAGTTCCGGCAGCACCGTGCCGTTCAGGTGCTGGCCCGTGTAGCCCGACTCGCCGCCCGAGGTGTTGAGGATCCAGCAGAAGAAGAAGCTGTCCTTCCCGTCAAGGTCCACATAGTTGTAGTACGGTCCGGTCGTCGTGGCCGCGCCCGTCGCGTCGATCGCGAAGTCCTTGCCCGGCGTCAGCGAGCCGTCGTCCACGTCGCCGATCTTGTAGCCGCGTGCGTAGACCGTGGTATTGAGGTCTTCGGGGGAATAGGTCCACTTGTGGACGAAGCCCGAGATCTCGGTCGGCGCCGTCGCGCCGTCCGCCCACACGCGGCCGTCGCCGAGGCCCACGGCGGTGGTGTAGTGCTGGGAGAGCTTCGAGATGCCGCCGCCCATGCCGTCCAGGCGGCCCGGCTGGCGGGGATAGATCTGGACGAGCTTAGACGGCGCCACGTAGAAGTACCATTCGCGCGTGGCGGTCGCACCGTCCTTGTCCTCGACCAGGAGGCTCACGGTCTTCGAACCCGCGCTCGTGAAGGAGACGTCCTTCGTCATCGTTCCCACGCTCACGTCCATCGTCTGCTTTTCGGACCCCCCGTTGTAGGTCCACGTCACCTTCATCGTCTTCTGGTCGATGTTGATGTCGGTCACGTTCCAGGTAATCGTGTAGGGCACGTTGATCGCGACGGGAATCTCGTTCGTCATGGCGATGCCGGGACCGATCTTCGGCGCCTCGTTGATGACGTAGACCCCCAGCTCACCCTCCTGGTAGTACTCGTCCCAGGTCTTGGACGCATCGGGCGACGGCGTGTCCGTCACGACGCGCGCCGTGATCTTGAAGCCCTGCCTTTCGCTCTGCGGCGTACCGTCGAGTTCGGTGAAGAAGACGCTCTGCCGCGTAACGCCGTTCCGGAACTGCAGATCGTAGGTGTTCAGGACGGGCAGCGCGTAGTTGCCGTCGTCCGCACCGTTGCGCTCCACGTCGAGGTGGACGACGATGTGGCCCGTCCCCAGTCCCGACGGCGGCACGGTGAGGTCCACGTGGATGAGCCCCAGCGTGCTGCCCGTCTCGGATTCCTTGAAGACCGTGCTGCCGTTGTAGGGCGAGAGGGAGATGGCCGGCGCATCCAGCGTCTCGATGAAGACCGTGAAGGGGTTCTTCTCCGCCGCGCGCCGCTCGTTGACCGACATGTCCTTGTCGTACACATAGACGGTCACCTTGTTCTTGCCGGGCTGGGAGAACGTGTAGAAGATGTCCTCATCCTCAAAGGGGTCGCCCTCCAGTTCCTTCTCGTACGCAACCGACTTTCCGCCGCCGTCCCAGATCTGGACGACCGTCCGGAAACGGGGATCCGCAAGGTCGATCTCGCTTGCGTCCGAAGCCGCGAACCGGAAGGTGTTCTGCACGCCCACGGCGGTCTGCACGGACATCGTCGCGCCGCTCGTATATTCGGGCGTTCCGTTCATCTTCACATAGGCGACCTCCGGAATCGCGTTGGTGGGCTGGAGGGTGATGCCGTCCGACCCCCAGACGTTGATGACGGTGGCTTCATCGTTGGTGCTGTTCTCGCTCCGCACCAGGATCTTGTAGTTGAGGGCGCAGCCCTGGTAGCCGTCCTTGAACGTGAGGTAGATGGGATCCGCCGCCACCGAAGAGCCGCGGGAAATCAAGACCCCCTGCTCGAACACCTCGTCTTCGACCAGATTGCGCGCATTCGCGTCCGACGGCACGAGGAACACATAACCGTAGTCGGCCTGGTTGAAGGGCTCGGAGAACGTAAAGGAAAGTTCGGCCGTTTCGCCTTCGCAGTACTTCCGCGTGGCATGGTCGGGCGTAATCGTGACCTTCTTGGGGGCATTCACATGCGCCTTGAACGTGCGCGGCTCCGATTTCCAGCCGTCCTGGTTCTCGACGTAGATGGATGTATCGAAGTTCCCGCCCGCCCCGTCATAACGGCAGGAGAACTTGATCTCGCCGCTCGCATTCGCGGTCAGGTTCTCAATCTTCTTGTAGTCGGCCTGGATTCCGGTGCCCTCATAGTTGATGTAGACCGTGTACGTGCCGTTCAGCTGCCACATTGCATCGGCCACCGTGATCGTGAAGTCGGTCGGCGTGTTGGCCGGGATGTTGGAGTACTCGTGCCCCTCCTCCGGCGACGTGATGACGGGTACGTTATGGTTGATCTGGAGCGTGGCCGGCGTCATCGTGCCCGTGAAGAACGCCTGCGCGGCAGCCGCGTTGGGGGAGGCGGGATCGACGGAGGGCCAGAAGCGGATGCCCTTCGCCGTGTCGTCGTTCGCGCGGTTCGCGAAGAGATGCAGGACCGATCCGGTTGCGGATGCCTTGGTCTCGCCCTTCCTGACCGTCAGGCGAACCTCCTTCCCGTCATAGTTCTCGGGGCTGTTCGCCGAGGAGAGCCCGATGTAGGTGAAGGGATCCGTTCCGCTTCCCGAACGCATCTCGGGCCTCAGGAGGACCGTCACGTCGTCGGCGTTCCAGGGCTGGGAAAGCTCCACGTCGATCGTGGCAAGGGACATGTTGTTCGTGGAAGAGGTGATGACGCCGCTCACGGGGTCGAGGACGACGGAAATGGACGGCGGCGGCGGCTCGATCACCGTCAGGGCGCGCACCGTGAAGTTCGTGACGAGCGTTCCCGCACGGTTGTAGATGTTCGTGGGCGTGTCGGACATGTAGACTTCCGTGGACTTGCCCACCTGGCCGGCCTTCGCGCGGATCGCGAAATGCGCGACGTCATCGCCCTGGACCACCGAGACCTTCGCGACCTTGCGCTTCACACCGTCCCGGAACGTATACTCGTCACCGTTCTCGACCTCGGCCACCGCCGGATCCTGCGTCCACACGTAGTACGTATAGGCGCCCGAGGCGCCGCCGGGAATCGAGAGGCGCGGCACGGCCGGGGTCGCCGTGATGGTGCCGGCGGCGATGTTGCGCCACACGCCGCTGGCCTCGTCCGCATAGGTGGAGTCGAAGTCGACGGCCTTGATCTGGATGTTCGCGCCCGCGAGGTTGTAGTCGCGCACTTCCGACGCCTTGAATTCGTTCGCGTTCGGGTAGGGGAGGGTTTCCGGTCCGAAGTAGAACTCAAGCTGGTTGGAGGTCACATTGTCGATCGGATTCTGCGGGAAGAAACCCCAGAGGTGCTTCTCCGTGAGGAAGTAGTTGCTCGCCTCGGGCGTCGTGTACGGATCGGCGGGGTCGGCCTCCATCGCGGCACCCGTACCGCGCGCATTCGCGAGCTTGAGGGGCAGCGCGAAGTCGCCGGCCTGCACCGTATAGCGGCAGATGAGGTCGGTGTGGTAGAGGCCCGCCTCGCCTTCGGGACGCTCCCACGACACGATGTCCGCATAGCGCAGACCGCCGCTCACGCGCAGGCCGACCTTCGGGAGGCGCTGCTCGATCGTGCCCGAACCGAAGAGCGGACGCAGCACCCACGGGTTCACGTAGGTGGGATCGGCATACGTCTTCATCCACTCGCGGTTCGCGAGACGGATCTTGAACTGCACCTTGTCGCCCGCCACGAGCGGCTTCGAAAGGTCGTTCACCACGCCGACTTCGCCCAGCGGGTTCCCGTAGAATTCGATCGACCGTACGTCACCGGCCGCCGTCGCCATGCGCGGGAGGGCACACGCGAGCGCCGTCAGCGTCGCCGCGAAAAGTCCAAGCGTTCTTCTGTTCTTCATACCGCTTCCTTCCGTTGAATCACGTCGTCTCAAATCGTCATTTCTTCGCTGCGGCGGACGACTTGTCCGTCGCGCGTCCCTCGGCAACGGCCCTGCGGTCCGCCGCCTCCTTCAGAATCCGCGCCCGCACGGTCGCCCGCGCACGCGCCATTTCCTGTTCCAGATTCGCGTTCGCCTTCGCGAGGGCGTCGGAAAGCGCCTTCCAGCCCGGATACCTCTCGGGGTGCGCCTCCAGCTCGGCCCGCACCTGCTCGTCCGTCGCGTCTTTCGGCAACGCGGCGCGCGCACGCGCGATAAGCTCCTTCAGCTGGGGTTCAATGCGCGCACGCACGGCGGCCTGTTCGTTCTGCCGCGTGCGCGTTTCGTGGAGCGTCTTCCGGTACACGGGATCCTCCCCCCGCACCGTGTAGACCTCCGGCTTCTTCTCGCAGCCGCAAAAGGCCGCGATACCAACTACCACCGCCACCGTCGCGAACGGTGCGAGGCTCTGTACCAACCAATGTTTCATGTTTTCAGGTGGCCACGGGAGGGTGCACGCCTCCGAAAGCCGTTTTCATTTTACCATTCTTTTGCGTTGTAGGGCAAGGGGGAAAATTGCGGGGCCGCAGGGAGCTAGGGCTTGACATCCGTGACGACGAGCTTGTAGAACTTCTTCGCGTCCGTCGGCGAAAGGGTGATCGACGGGCTTGCCGGGGCGTCGTCCACCTTCGCCTGGAGGGACGGCTCGCCCGCGATTCCCGCGCCTGCGGCGACCGGCGACCACGCGCCGCCCAGCTCGTCCGCCGCGTACAGCGTGTACCAGAATCCGCGCACGCCGTTCGCGACGTCGGCCTTCACCGTCAATGTGCCGTCGCCGTTCGAGAGGATCGTGAGCGGCGAACTCACGCCGTCCGCCGCAAGCGGGCGCAACACGTCCTCGTCCAGTTCGAGCGTCGCGACGACGTTGCCCGCCGCATCCGCCGCGACCTTCGCCCTGAAGCCCTTCGGCGCCGTCACCGTGAGGTCCGAGAGCGCGAGGCCGTGCGCCTCCAGCGCCGCCACCGTGGTGAGGTTCGTCGTGTAGCCCTGCGCGTTGAGCGTCGAGAGCGCGTCGTCCCACTCGATCGCGAACATCGTCTCGGGATCGCCGCCGGGATCGCCGCCGACGGGCATCCACAGCCAGTTGACGCATGCGTTGGTGAGCGCCGGATAGAGGCCCCGCAGCGTAAACGCCGGGCCCGGATGGATCTGCCCGAGCAGCGCCGCCGGGCTCTCCGTCCCGTCGAGCGTCCCGTCGACGAAGCCGAGGAGCCGCCACGTGGTCCCCGCCCCGTCGACGAACGTGCGCGCGCCAGCCTGGACGACCGCATCCCCCCCGTTCGTCACCACGACGACCTCCGCCGTGTCGCCCGACGCAAGCGCCAGGGGACCCGTCGCGCTGAGGACCGTCGTCGTGGGCGCCAGTTCGGCGGCGGCGCGCGCGAGGGACGAAAAGTCGTCGCCCACGAGCCACGAGGTCGCCGTGACCAGAACATTGCTCACCGGCTCAGCGGCCATCGTCCCGCCCTTGCGGAAAGTCACCTGCAGCGTCCCCGGCGCGTCCACGACGAGGGCGTAGGCCCAGGGGCTCAGGCGGACAAGGCCGGCGCCGGCGCGGCTGAACTGCCAGTTGCCCACCTCGTACCCCTCGTCGCACGCCGCCATGAACAGGGCCGCCTCGCCCCAGGCGTACCAGCCCTCCCCCGGCGTCACGGTGCAGCCGCCGAGCGGCGCGTTCGGACACGTGGGCACGACCTTCACGTAGACGGCGTTCGTCTGCGAGAAGTCCCAGGTGAGCGCAACCGCGTCGTTCGCGGCGAGGTCCAGCGTCGCCGCGCGGCCCGCGCCGGAGAGGACGGCGCCCGTCGTCGCGTTCGTCGCCGTCCACCCCCCGCACGCCAGCACCACGTCCGCGTCCTGGTTCGTGACCACCGCGTCGCAGGTGAAGGTGTAGGGGCCGTTCGTGTAGCAGTTCGCGTGGACGCCGCACGCCTGCGCGGGGTCCGCCGTCGCGTTGATCGCCGCCTCGGCCGCCTTCGACGTCGCCCCGATCGTCACGGTGATGCCGGACGTACATTCCGCGAAGCGCGCCGCCCCCACGTCCAGCACGCGCGCCAGGCTCGCGATGACGTCCGCCCAGATCGCGTCGGTCTCCTCCGCGTCCTGCGTCACCAGCTCCGGCGTCCCGTCGATCGGCGCAAACGTGTAGGTCAGCACGCGCGTCGTCTCCACCGCGTCGAGGCCGTTCGTCTCGGCCGCGTGACTCGCGTCGTGCGTGACGTTCGTCAGCGTGGTCGAGTAGCCGTAGGCGAGCGCGCCGTTCTTCGCCTGCCAGCGGTCGGCAGGATCAACGGCGGACGGCAGGTAGACGCCGTAGGAGAGGTCGGCGCCGTCGCCCGCGGCCGAGCCCGCCTTCGACTGGTAGAAGACGAACCGATTGGTAAAGTCGTTCACGTTCCCCTCGTCGAGCGCGTAGATGTAGTCCAGCGCGGCCGTCGTGCTCGCGGCGCCCGTCGTGCCGCTCACGTGCAGGATCGCCTTGCCCTCCCTGAGGGCGTACAGCTTCGCGCGCTCCAGGGAATACGCCGTCGTGCAGTTCAGCAGCACGAACTCGAACGCGCCGGGCAGCACGCCGTCGGCGCACAGCTTGGCCGCCTCGGTCGCGTCCTGTGCCGCCGCGCCGATGTCGAGCTGGGCGGTGGTACCAAGGCACGTCACTTCGCACGTGCCCATGTCCGCCGGCACGCGCGTGCCGAAATAGCCGTTCTCGTCCGATTCGACGACGCGCTCCAGTGCGGCGATCTCCAGCTGGGCGCCCGGCATCGACACGCGGCCGACCACCGGCACGATGTCGTCGTCGTCATACGAGATCATCGTGATGATGTCGTCGACGGTCTCGGAAAGATAGCTGCTGCCGCCCTCCGTCGCCGTCGTGTCGATCTTCGGCAGGGCATACCATCCGTCGCCCGAACCGGCCCAGCCCATGAAGACGCGCACGCGCTCGACGCCGTCCGCGTCCAGGCCGTAGCCGGCCGCGACGACCGCATGCCCCTCGATGCCCATCCCCACGGGCACGCCCGCGCGGCACTGGTTGTAGATGAGCTTTTCCAGTTCGCTCTGCGACGGCCTCTCCGTATTGCTCAGGCGCACGCACCGCGCGTTCCGAAATCCAAAGACGTCCTTCAGGGCCGTGACGATGCCGCCCATCGTCGCGCCCGACTCGTCGTCGCTCCACATCATGCCCACGCCCACGCCCGCGTCGAAGGCGACGCGCCCGATCAGCTCCCGCTGTTCGTCCGTCAGCGTCGGGGAGGCCGTCTCCTCGCCCCCCCAGTTCTCCGGCAGGATCGACCAGTCGAGGTCGCCGCCGATGGTCTTCGCGTCCGCCCCGAACACGTCCCGGTACGCCTGGTTCTGGTAGGTGCAGGACGGATTCGCATACCCCTTCACCGCGCTCTTCGTGCCGTAGAACTGCGCGAGCGCCGCGCAGGCCGTCGCCACGCAGCCGCACACCGCATGGTTCGGCGTGTAGTAGTCGTAGAGGAAGGCTCCGTTGTAGGAGGACTGGGCCCAGTGCGTGAGCGGGCCGCCCTTCTCGAAGCCCTTGACGACGCGCACCTCCACGGCGACCGTCTCCACCCCGACGCCCTTCGCCCCGGTGCCCTTCGCCCGGCGGGGCCCACCTCCCGTCAGGCGCGCCCACTTCGCCTCGCACGCCGCAGCCCACGCCTTCGCCACGTCTTCTTCGTCCGCTTCGTCGTCCGTGGAGGAGACAACCGCCGCCGCTGCGACCCGGCGCGCCTTCACGGCCATGCGGCCCTGAGGCAGGAGGCCGAGGAACCGAAGGCGCCGCCGCATGTCGCCCGTGAGGATGCCCCTCAGCGGATGCGCCTTCGGGAGGACGCCGGGATCGTTGTCGAGCGCCACCACCACGGGCTCGATCTCGGTGACCGGCGCGACGACGAGCATGCCGCCGCCCGCCATCGAGACCTGGTGCCACAGGACAACGCCGGTTGCGGCATCGCATTCGGTGACGACGTTGGTCGCCCCCTGCCCCGCGCCGAACGCCCCGTTCCGCGCAGCCCATGCATCCGCCGCCGCCATCGCCCGTTCGGGCGACACCGACTCCGCGCTGGCGCCAAGCGCCAACGCCATCGCGAAGAGCATCAAAACGATCTTTTTCATGCTTTCTCCACCGTTACCAACGAGACGGTTCCCGGAGAAGTGTACACTTCCCCATGAAAATCGTTCGGCATTATACACGATTTTTAGACTTCGGTCTATAGCCTTTTAGCTTCAATGGGCACCGCGCCTCAATGGGCACCGCATGGACATAAAGCACCGCATCGGGGGAAGAATCGGGGGAAGACACGTTTCCGCGCGCCCGCGCACACGGGAACGGCCACGGGGACGCACACGGGCACGCGGGCCGCCGGGGACGTCGGCCCCTACCATGCCCCACGCCCTGTCCGCGCCCGTGGTAGGGGCCGACGTCCCCGGCGCGCCGCGCACACGGGAACGGCCACGGGGACGCACACGGGCACGCGGGCCGCCGGGGACGTCGGCCCCTACCATGCCCCACGCCCTGTCCGCGCCCGTGGTAGGGGCCGACGTCCCCGGCGCGCCGCGCACACGGGAACGGCCACGGGGACGCACACGGGCACGCGGGCCGCCGGGGA
>URIT01000034.1 GCA_900547945.1 uncultured bacterium | reverse complement strand
ATGCGAAAATCAAGCGGGAAATGTGGGGTGGCTGCATAAATCTCTCGGTGCACCCCGCCCGAAACGATGAACCGGATTGGGCTTGACATACCTACCTGAAGGTATGTATAATACGCGCCCGCAAAAGGGAAACCAGGTCCACGCATGGCACGACGGGCAAAAGAGGAAGCTGAAAGGACGCGCACGCGGATTCTCGCGAGCGCGCTCGCGCTCTTCGCGAAGAAGGGCTATGCGCAGACGACGTTCACCGACATCGCGGCGCGGCTGAAGCTGACGAAGGGGGCGGTCTACTGGCACTTCGCCTCGAAGGAGGCGCTGTTGCTCGCGCTGATCGACGACATGGTGGCGCGCTTCGGGCGCCTCTTCGCCGCCGCGATGCCGCCGGGCGAGGCCTCCTACCCCGACGTCGCGGCGCTCCTGGCGCGCCACACCGCGCAGATGCTCGACCACGCCGAGGCGCGGGCCTACTTCCAGCTTCTCCACCGCCAGATCCAGTGGACGGACTCGTCGATGGCGGCCGTGCGGCGCGACCTTCTGACGAACCGCCGCTTCGGCCCGTGGGAGGCGTTCCGCGCGGCTTTGGAGAACGACGTGCGCGCGGGGCGCGCGCGGCCGGGGACGGACGCCGCGCAGGTGGCGAGCGTGAGCATGGCGATGCTCGACGGCCTCGTGGGCGCGCGGATCGCGGAGTTTCTTGAAAGCGACCTCGAAGCGACGCTCCGGCTCGGCTTCGCGGCGCTGTGGGCGAGCGTCCGCGCGGACGCGCGCGGGACGACGAGGGCCGGAGGCGGAGACGATGATCGAGACAAGAGGTGACAACATGGCAGAAGAAACGAACAAGAAGAGCATGGGGGCCGTGCTGGGCTCCCTCGTCGGAACGATCGTGCTGGGCGCGGCGTGCGCCGTCGGCGGCTGGGTGGCATGCGAAATGTGGCCGAAGTCCGCGCCGCAGGCGCGGGCGGCGGCGCAGGGGGCCGTGACCGTGGCGGTGCGTGCCGCCGAGGAGCGGCCCTACAACCTCCCCGAGAAGTTCGTGGCGCACGCCGAGGCGGAGCAGGAGGTCGATCTGCTCCCCCAGATCGACGGCTACGTGAAGGCGCTCAAGTTCAAGGAGGGCGACCTGGTCAAGGCCGGGCAGGTTCTCTACGTGATCGACGACGAACGCTACCGCGCCGTCGTCAACCAGCGCAAGGCCGATCTGGAGGCCGCCGAGGCGGAGGCGCGGCGCGCGGACCGGTACTTCGAGCGCATGCAGAAGGCGGACGCGCGCGGCATCACGCAGCTGGAACGCGACAATGCCGAGGCGGGGGCCGAAAAGGCGCGTGCGTCGGTGCTGCAGGCGAAGGCGAACCTCGTTGTGGCGGAGTACGATCTCAAGAAGACGACGGTGGTGGCGCCCATCTCCGGGCAGATCGGCAAGTCCTCCGCCTACGTGGGCGACTACGTGGCGCCGTCGAAGGGCGCGCTCGCGCGCATCGTGCAGGTGGACCCCATCCGCGTCTCGTTCCCGCTCACCGACCGCGCCTACGTCGCGTGGCGCAACGCGCAGCTCGCCGGGAAGCCGTTCGAGTTCCGCCAGCGCGTCGTCCTGCCCGACGGCACGCTCTACAACCGCGAGGGGCTGTGGGCCTACGACGACAACACGATGAGCAAGGAGACGGCCACGATCACGATGCGCCTCTCCTTCCCGAACCCGGACCGCCTGCTCGTGCCGAACACCTACGTCACGCTGCTCGTGGACTCCAAGAAGCCGCGCACGCTCCTCTGCGTGCCGCAGCAGGCAGTGGTGGACCTTGCCGGCGGTGGACGCGGCGTGTGGGTGATGAAGAAGGACGGCACGGTGGAGCAGCGCGTCGTCACGGCGCTGGAGACGGGGACCGACGGCTGGACGCCGGTCACGGATGGACTCGCGAAGGGCGAGCAGATTGTCGTGTCGGGCGTCTCGAAGCTGCGTTCGGGCATGAAGGCGACCATCGCGCAGGCGACGCCGAACGCCGACCTCGACGCGAAGTACAAGGCCCCGATCAAGGAGTAGCCGTCCATGAAACTTTCGGTCCGCGCCAGCATCGACAAGATCAAGACGTTCTCGCGCGTCTTCATCGAGCGTCCGCGCTTCGCGATGGTCATCTCCATCGTGCTGACCCTCGCCGGCCTCATGGCGATCAGGAGCCTGCCGGTGTCGCAGTACCCGCAGCTCACACCGCCCTCGATTTCGGTCTCCTACACCTACCCCGGCGCCAACGCGCGCGAGGTGCTCAACACCGTCGCGATGCCGATCGAGGACGAGGTGAACGGCGTCGACGACATGCTCTACATGAAGGGGAGCTGTTCGGACGACGGCAACTACCAGCTCGAGGTCTCCTTCGAGGTCGAGAGCGACCGCGACATGGACATGGTGAAGGTGCAGAACCGCGTCTCGCAGGCCGAGGCGAAGCTGCCCCAGGAGGTGAAGCAGCTCGGCGGCAAGATCCGCGCGCAGTCCACGGACATGCTCGGCTTCCTCTGCCTCCGCTCGCCGAAGGGCACGATGTCGCGCCTGCAGATCTCCGACTACATCTACGCGAACATCCAGCCGGCGCTCCTGCGCGTGCCGGGCGTGGGCGAGGCGACCGTCTACGGTCCGAAGCTCTCGATGCGCGTGTGGATGGACGCCGACCGCCTCGCGGCGCAGGGTCTCAACTCCGAGGAGGTGATCGACGCCGTCTCGAAGCAGAACATCCAGGCCTCGATCGGCACCGTGGGCGCGGCGCCGATCTCCGAACACGGCGCGAAGGTCTACACGCTCAAGGCGCAGGGCCGCCTCATGACGCCGCAGGAGTTCGACGAGATCGTCATCCGCCGCGACGCGAACGGCGGCCTCGTGCGCCTCAAGGACGTGGCGCGCACCGAGGTGGGCGAGCAGAACTACACCTTCACGGGTCAGTTCAACGGCGGCAACGCCGTCTCGATCGCCGTCCAGCAGAAGCCGGGTGCGAACGCGATTGCGACGATGGACAGGATCTACGCCGAGATGCGTGACCAGGCGAAGTCGTTCCCGGAGGACCTCGAATGGACGGTGCCCTACGACGCGACGGAGTACGTGCGCATGTGCATCAAGGAGATCGTCGAGACGCTCCTCATCACGTTCGGCCTCGTCGTCCTCGTGTGCTACATCTTCCTGCAGGACTGGCGCGCGACGCTCATCCCCTGCCTCACGATCCCCGTCTCGCTCTGCTCCACGTTCATCCTGATGGCCTTCCTCGGCTACTCGATCAACACGCTCACGCTCTTCGGGCTCGTGCTGGCGATCGGCGTCGTCGTGGACGACTGCATCGTCGTCGTCGAGCGCGTGCAGTTCCTCATCGAGACGCGCGGTCTGAACGCGCGCGAGGCGGCGATCCAGGCGATGCACGACGTGACGAGCGCCGTCATCGCGACGACGCTCGTGCTGCTCGGCATCTTCGTGCCGATCGGGTTCATGAGCGGCATCACGGGGCGCATCTACCAGCAGTTCTCCGTCACGCTCTCCGCCGCCGTGTGCTTCTCGACCGTGTGCGCGCTCACGCTCGCGCCGGCCCTCTGCTCGCTCCTCCTCCACGAGGCGCGGCCGTTCAAGCACGGCCCGCTCGCGTGGTTCAACTGGTGCATCGAGCGCTTCAAGGGACTCTTCGTGACGGCGGCGAAGTGGCTCGCGAGCCGCATCTTCCTCGCCGCCGTGCTGCTCGTGCTCACGATCCTCCTCACGGCGCGCCTCTTCATGGACACCGAGACCTCGTTCCTGCCGGACGAGGACCAGAGCGTGATCTTCTGCGCGATGGACATGCCCGAGGGCACGTCGCGCGACCGCACGCGCGACGTCTCGCTGCGCGCCGTGGAGGAGCTGCGCAAGATCCCCGAGGTGTCGAGCATCCTTTCGATCACCGGCTTCGGCATGATCTCCGGGCGCGGCGAGAACCTTGCCATGCTGATCGTGGACCTCAAGCGCTGGAACGAGCGCACCGAGCCGTCGCAGAGCCTGGAGGCGATGATCCCGAAGGTCTCGGCCGTCCTCGCCGCGATCCCCGAACCGAAGTGGCAGGTGTTCGCGCCCCCCGCGATCCCCGGCCTCGGCAACTCGAACGGCGTCTCGGTGCAGATTCTGGACAAGACGAGCACCGACCCGGTCGCGCTCGACCGCGTGAAGAACGCCATCCTCGCGAAGCTCAACGCGAGCCCGCTCGTCCTCGCCGCGTTCTCGGGCTTCAACTCCGAGACGCCGCAGCTGCGCTTCAACCTCGACCGCGTGAAGGCGGAGATGTTCCACGTGCCGGTCTCCGTCGTCTACTCCACGCTCCAGAACTACCTCGGCTCGCGCTACGTGAACGACGTGAACCTCGGCACGCAGGTGAACCGCGTGACCGTGGCCGCCGAGGCGGGCGCGCGCAACTCGCCGGAGGCCGTCGCGCGGCTCTACGTGCGCTCGAACGAGGGGGCGATGGTGCCGGTCGGCTCGCTCGGCACGATCAGCCGCGAGCTCGGGCCGCGCACCGTCTCGACGCGCGACAAGTACATGACGTGCGGCGTCACGGTCATGCCGAAGCCCGGCGTCGCGTCCGGCACCGTCATGAACGCGGTGCGCGAACTCCTCGACGCGGAACTGCCCGACGGCTACGGCTACGCCTGGGACTCGCTCTCCTTCCAGGAGGCGCGCAACGAGGGAAGCGCCGCGCCGCTCATCGCGCTCGCCGTCGTCTTCGGCTACCTCTTCCTCGTGGCGCAGTACGAGAGCTGGACGATCCCGCTTCCCGTGATGCTCTCCATCTTCGTGGCCGTCTTCGGCGCGCTCCTCGGCCTGCGCCTCTACGGCTTCAGCCTGAGCATCTACGCGCAGCTCGGGCTCGTGCTCCTCGTGGGCCTCGCCTCGAAGAACGCGATCCTCATCGTGGAGTTCGCGAAGGACAAGCACGAGCTGGAGGGCTACTCCATCGTGGAGGCCGCCGGCGTGGCGGCGGGCGAGCGCCTGCGCGCGCTCCTCATGACGGCGCTCACGACGCTCCTCGGCACGCTGCCGATGATGATCGCGACGGGCGCGGGCGCGGCGAGCCGCAACCACCTCGGCACGACGGAGTTCTTCGGCATGCTCTTCTCGGTGGCGTTCGGCATCCTGCTCGTGCCGGGGCTCTACGCGCTCTTCCAGACGTGGCGCGAGCGCATCAAGCGCGCGTTCGCCTACATGTCCGCCCGCGCCGCGCGCCGCCGCGAGCTGAGGGCGCGCGGGTAGCGGACGGGGCCGCGAGAAGAAGTTCCGCCCGCCGTTATGATATGATAATGAACCGTGAACGAGAAGGAGTGAACAAGATGAAGGTAGGACAAAAACTGGTCGCGGGCCTGCTGCTGCTGGCGGCCGCGCTCGTCGGCTGCTCGCATCTGCCGAGCGTGGGGCCGGACTACGCGGAGCCCGGGATCACGGCGCCGGAGGCGGCCGCGCCGGACGCGGGCTACCCGACGACGAACAAGACGGCGACGGGCGAGTTCCGCGCCGCGCAGACGAACGAGGACCCGCGCGCCGTCATCACGGACGCCTCGATCCGCGCCTGGTGGAACCAGTTCAACGACGACGCGCTCACGAACCTCGTCGCGGCGGCCGTCTCGAACAACCTCACCTTCCTCATGGCGCAGGAACGCCTCGTGCAGGCGCGCTGGGCGCTCGTGGGGAGCGCGGCCGCGTTCATGCCCAAGGTGACGATGGACGGCACCTACACGCGCTCGGGCGCGCACCGCTTCACGAGCTCGCGCGCCGCGAGCGGCACGAGCGCGCACGGCGACCACTGGGCGAGCGGGTTCGACGCCACCTGGGAGATCGACCTCTTCGGCGGGTCGCGCCGCGCCTACGAGTCGGCGGACGCCGCCCTCGCCGCCGCCGAGTACACGCTGGAGGACGCCTGGGTCACGCTCACCTCCGAGATCGGCCGCGAGTACATCTCCCTCCGCACCACGCAGGAGCGCCTGCGCGTCGCCCGCGCGAACCTCAAGCTCCAGAGCGAGACGTACGACATCCTCAAGAGCCGCCTCGACAGCGGCATCGGCGACGAGCTCGCCGTCAACCAGGCGAAGTACAACGTGGAGCAGACGCGCGCCTCGATCCCGAACCTCCTCGCCGCCGAGGAGAAGTACATGAACGCGCTCGCGATCCTCTCCGGCACGATGCCCGGCGCGCTCCACGCGCTCCTCGGCGAGCTGCCGGACCGCGGCTGGCTCGTCGCCCCGCAGCGCCTCGCCGCCATCCCGCTCGACGCGATGCGCGCGCGCCCCGACGTGCGCGCCGCCGAGCGCCGCCTCGCCGCGCAGGTCGCCGCCGTCGGCATCGCCGAGGCGATGCTCTTCCCGAAGTTCTACATCAACGGCTCGCTCGGCCTCGACAGCGTGAAGGCCAACCGCTTCTTCCGCCGCGAGGCGTTCCTCGGCTCCATCGGCCCGAGCTTCAGCTGGCCGGTCTTCCAGGGCGGCAACCTCGTCGCGAACATGAAGGCGGAGGAGTCGAAGATGCACGAGGCCGCGCTCGCCTACGAACTCGCCGTGCAGACGGCCTACGAGGAGACGCGCAACGCCTACAGCGCCTACACGCAGGAGTACCACCGCTACCAGTCCCTGCAGGGCGCCGTGAAGGCCGCGACGGACGCGGTGAACATCTCGCAGGACCTCTACAAGAACGGCCTCGCGGACTTCAACAACGTGCTCGACGCACAGCGCTCCCTCCTCACGCTCGAAGAGTCCCTCACCATCAGCCGCGGCAACATCACCCTCAACCTGATCGCCCTCTACAAGGCGCTCGGCGGCGGGATCACGCCGTAGCCCCCCGAGGACGCCCCCCGAAAAAAACGCATTTTGGAATTGCCAAATCGGCGAATTTCCTCTATCCTATTCGTCGTGAAACCGCGAACGAGGTTCTGTGGCTTCCGCATCCTGTCCAAAAGAGGTAGAAAAAGACATGAACAAGGTTTTGCATGCACTCGTCTACGTGACCCTGGTGGTCGCGGCCGCCGCGCTGTTCTTCGAGTTTAAGCTCTATGACAAGAAGGACCTGCTCAAGGACCGCAACCGCCAGCTTGAGGACTATCTCGTCAAGATCTCCAACACGATCGAGAAGTCCGACGCCGCGAAGCCCTCCGCCACCCCGGAGGCCCGCAAGGACATCTCCGCCGTCGAGGCGAAGCTCGTGGACACGCCCGAGACCGAGAACCTGCTGGAGGACTACCCCGCGCAGCTCGAAGAGGCGAACCTCGAGACGATGAAGTGGGACGACAAGGAGCGCATCCAGCTGCGCCAGCTCTACAAGCTTGGACCGGAAGGGGAGAAGATTCCCGACGCGGCCAATCCGGGCGACTTCGTGAAGAAGGGCCCCGGCACGGCGCAGGAGCTTCTCGACCAGCTCTTCGAGCGCGCCAAGGCACAGCAGGCGAAACTCAACTCCACGCGCGCCGAACTCGCGAGCGTGCGCACGAAGCTGGAGACGCTCGTCACGGACTACAACAAGATCAAGCCGGAGGGCCGTCAGGACAAGGTGGCCGTGGAGGAGAAGGCGAAGCAGGTCACGGACCTCGAACAGGCGAAGGCCGCCGTCGAGGAGACGCTCACGAAGACGAAGTCGCAGATCGACGACCTCAACGCCGAGATCAAGTCCCTGAAGGACGAAGTGTCCAGCGCGAAGGACGAGACGGAGGCCGTGAAGGAGGACCTCGCGAAGTCCCAGAAGCTCGTCGACCAGCTGAAGAAGCTCCTCCAGACGCAGGTTTCCTCGCAGCCGGCCGCGGCGCAGGGCACGGTGGCCGCCGCCGCGCTCACGGCGGGCAACAAGGGCAAGATCGTCGAGGTCAACCCCAAGCTGATGTTCGCGGTCGTCGAGTTCGACGATGCCGCCATGAAGGAACTGCTGGGGCCCGAGCGCCAGGGCGCGCTGCCGCTTCTGGAGATGGGCATCCGCCGCACGGGCTTCCAGGGACCCGCCGGCGAGTACGTGGGCCGTCTCCGTCTGCGCCAGAACGTGGCGGGCAAGAACTTCGTGATCGCCGACATCCTCGGCGACTGGCAGCAAAGCGAGGTCCAGAAGGGCGATGTCGTCTTTGCCGAGTAGAACGTCGCGCGTGTTCTCCCGGGCGTGCGTGCTTGCGGGCGCGCTCGCCCTGGGGTTTCTGGTTGGGTGCATTGCCGACTCGGCGGAGGATTCCGACCTTCCGTGGTCGTCCAACCGGAACTGGGAAGGACTGGGGCCCCTGCCTTCCGTCATCACCGACCGCTATGATTGAGAATTCGGAATTTGTGCAGCACGAAGGCGGCGTCCGACTGGACGCCGCTTTGTTCGCCCGTTTCCCCTCCTCCTCGCGCGCGTTCTGCCGCGAGGCGTGCGCCGGGGGTGCGGTGTGGGTGGACGGGCGCGTGGCCACCAAGGGGATGAAACTGAGGGGGGGCGAGACGGTGCGCGTGGCATCGCTCGCCGAGGAGCGGGACAACCGCGTGGCCCCCGATCCCGCCGTGCGCGTGCGCGAAATCTTCGCGGACGCGGCGTTTCTCGCCTATGACAAGCCTGCCGGAATGCCCGTGCAGCCGCTTTCGCGCCGGGAACGCGGCACGCTCATGAACGGCGTCGTCGCGCGCCATCCCGAGTGCGCCGAGATCGGGGACCAGCCGCTCATGGCGGGGGCCCTCCACCGCATCGACGCGGATACGTCGGGCCTCGTGCTCGTGGCGCGCACGGCCGATGCCTACGCGAACCTGCGCGCGCAGTTCGCCGCGCAGACGGTGAAGAAGACCTATCTCGCGCTCGTCGAGGGGGCCGTCGCCGTGGGGGGCACGCTGGAGAACGACCTTGTCCACGATCCCACGCTGCCCTTCTGCCGCATGATCGACATCTCCCGCGCCCGCGCGAAGGTGCGCACGGCGCCGCTCCACGCCGTGACGAACTTCCGTCCCCTCGGCCTCACGCAGTGCGGCAACGAGACGCGCACGCTGCTGGAGGTGACGATCTACACGGGCGTCACGCACCAGATCCGCGCCCAGCTCGCCCTTGCGGGCATGCACATCGTCAACGACCGCCTCTACGGCGGCTTCGCCGTCGAGGGGCAGTCGGGGCACTGCCTCCATGCCCTCGCGGCGCACTTCCGCCACCCCGTTTCGGACGACGAGGTGGAGATCCGCACGTCCGAACCGGAGTGGGCCGGACGATGACCTGCTCCTGGCGCAGATTCCGGATCTCGGTCGCGGTCGCGCTCTTCCTCCTCGCGATGGGCTTCGGCGTGCGCTACGCCGAGGACTGCCAGGTCGGCTACACGCACGATGCGTCGATGTGGGTCTTCGTCGCGTCCGGCCTGATGGCCTACTACGCCGTCCTCGTCGGGTTCGTGCTGGTGCGCCGTGCGCGCCGGCGCGCCAAAACACCCGCCTCGCCCACTTGAATTTCCCCCGTAAATCGGATATACTCTAAATCCATTTTTCCAAAAGGACACATGAGGTAAATGATGAGTTCAAATTCTACGTCGCGCACCGACATCTGGAAATGGCTGGCGCTGCTGATCATCGCGGTCTTTTCCATCTACGTCACCTATCCCCCTGTGGCCCAGACGGACGAAAACGGCGTCGTGGTCAAGGAGGGGAAGCTGCGCTTCGGCCTTGACCTCAAGGGCGGCACCTCCTTCACGCTCGGCGTGGACAAGGACAAGCTCCGCGAGACGATCGTCGCGGCCAACCCCGCCATCACGAACGAGCCGGGCGCCGTCGAGAAGAAGATCGCCGAAACCCTCAAGAACTGCGACGCGCGCATCATCCAGGTCGTGCGCCGCCGCGTGGACGGCATGGGCATGAACGAGCCCGTCATCCAGGGCATGAAGGACCACCGCCTCCTCGTGCAGCTGCCCGGCATCGACGAGGCGACGCGCGCCGCCGCGAAGAAGTCGCTCCAGAGCGCGGCGTTCCTCGAATTCCGTCTCACGCACCCGAACAACGACCGCCTCGTGAACAAGCTCATGGCGGGCACGGCGTGCCCGGAGGGCTACGAGCGCGGCGGTGCGGGCTTCGTCCGCGCGGCGAACTACAACGAAGTCGCCTCCCGCCCCGGCTACGCGACGCGCCTGGCGGCGTTCCATACGCCCGACTCGCGCTACCAGTTCATGCTGGAGAAGGCGAAGGACGGCATGTCCTACACGGCCAACTTCGTGAGCCGCTTCCCGCCCGCCAAGGAGCCGATCACCGGCGAATACCTCACCTCGGCGAGCGTGGCGCATGACGCCGTCGGCGCCTGCTCCATCGACTTCACCTTCAACGCGAAGGGCGCGCAGCTCTTCTCGCAGGTCACGCGCAACTACGTCGCGCACGGCCCCAAGAACTCCAGCGACCGCGGGCGCCAGCTGGCGATCATCCTCGACGACACGCTCGTCTCCGCGCCCGTCATCCAGAGCGAGATCGGCGCGCGTGGCCAGATCACCGGCCAGTTCACGGCCGCCGAGGCGCAGCAGCTCGCGAACGACCTGAACGCGGGCGCCCTCCCGGCGCCGCTCAAGCTCCTCGCCGAGTCCTCCGTCTCCCCGACGGTGGGCGAGGACGCGAAGCAGGCGGGCCTCGTGGCGGCCGGGCTCGGCTTCGCGCTCGTCGCGCTCTTCATGTTCGTCTACTACTGGTATGCGGGCCTCGTCGCGAACATCGCGCTCTTCCTCGACATCGCGCTTCTGCCGGCCGCCCTCGTGCTCGTCGCGAACGTCCTGGGCGTCTTCGCGAAGGACGCCTCGATGGGCGCGACCGGATCGCTCGCCCTGCCCGTCCTCACGATGCCCGGCATCGCTGGCCTCGTCCTGACGCTCGGCATGGCCGTGGACGCGAACGTGATCATCTTCGAGCGCATCCGCGAGGAGTTCGCCGCCAAGGCCTCCGTCGGCACGGCGCTCAGGAACGGCTACGGGCACGCCTTCACGGCGATTCTCGACTCGAACATCACGACGATCGTCACGGGCGTCATCCTCTTCAGCGTGGGCACGGGTCCGGTGCGCGGCTTCGCGATCACCCTCACGGCCGGCGTCATCATCTCGATGTTCACGGCGGTCGTCGTCACGCGCCTCGTCTTCGACAACACGACGAACCCCGAGGCGATGAAGCCCTTCCGGATGCTGAGCTTCTTCAAGAAGACGCCGAACATCGACTTCGTGCGCTTCGGCAAGCTCGCGACCTTCGTCAGCTTCGGCATCTGCTTCCTCGTGCTGGCGGTCTTCTTCGTGCGCGCCTTCGTGAACACGGCCTCCGTCTTCGCGGTGGACCTGACGGGCGGCACCTCCATCGTCTACTCCGTCGACAAGCAGGCCAAGCCTTCCGTCGGCGAGATCCGCAAGGTGCTCGACTCCTTCGACAACGCCGCCGTCATCCAGTACCAGGAGGGCGTGGGCGACCCCACGCTGCTCGTGAAGACGGGCGAGACGGCCGAAACGAAGAAGGGTCTTGCGCTGGAGAACCATGATGTCGGCGCGCACGTCACCAAGATGCTCCAGGATGCGTTCAAGGACGCGAAGATCAAGCAGGTCTCCGTGGACGAGGTTGGCTCGATGGTCGGCGCGGACCTCAAGAAGTCCGGCACGTGGGCCGTCGTCCTCTCGCTGTGCGCGATTCTCATCTACGTGGCGTTCCGCTTCGAGTTCGGCTTCGGCCTCGGCGCGCTCGTCGCCCTCGCGCACGACGTGTTCATCTCGCTCGGCCTCTTCTCGCTCTGCGGCCGCCAGGTCTCCCTGCTCGTGATCACGGCGCTCCTCACGATCATCGGCTACTCGGTGAATGACACGATCGTCGTCTTCGACCGTATCCGCGAGGATCTGCGCAAGGACCAGAAGACGGACTTTAAGGCGCTCTGCAACCGCGCCCTGAACGAGTGCATCAGCCGTACGGTGATCACCTCCCTCACGACGTTCTTCGCCGTGATGGCGCTCTTCGCCTTCGGCGACGGCTCGATCTTCGACTTCGCGCTCACGATGATCATCGGCGTCGTGGCGGGTACCTTCTCCTCCATGTTCATCGCCACCCCGGTGATGATGTGGTTCTACAAGGGCCGCCGCCCGCAGTTCAACAAGGAAACCGCCATCGAGCAGAAGTAAGCGGCCTTGACAGCGAAGGTTCCAAATGGCGTCGGCGTGGTGGAGACCCACACGCTGACGCTTTCGCTTCCCGAGGGGGGCTTCCGCCTTGAGGAAGGGGGCGTGCTGCCGCGCGTCGACGTGGCGTGGGAGGGGTGCGGACTCGTCCGCCCCGGAAACGACAACGTCGTCTTCATCTGCCACGCCCTCACGGGCGACGCGCACGTGGCGGGCCGCTACGCGGGCGAGGACGAGAGTTCCGGCTGGTGGGAGAGCATCGTCGGCCCCGGCAAGGCGATCGACACGACGCGCTACCGCGTGATCTGCGCGAACGTGCTCGGCGGCTGCAAGGGGACGACGGGCCCCTCCAGCGTCAACCCCGCGACGGGGAAGCCGTGGGGGAGCGCCTTCCCCCGCTTCACGATCGGCGACACGGTGGAGGTCTACCGCGCGCTCCTGCGCGAACTCGGCGTGACGCATCTCGCGGGTCTCGTCGGCGGCAGCTTCGGCGGCATCCAGGTGATCGAGTGGATCACCGCCCATCCGGGCGAAGTCGACAAGGCCGTGGTGATCGCCTCCGGCGCGGCGCTCAACTCCCAGGCGCTCGCGTTCGACATCGTGGGGCGCTCCGCCATCACGCTCGACCCGCACTGGAACGGGGGCGACTACTACGACCGCCCCTTCGAGGAGCGCCCCAACGTCGGCCTCGCCCAGGCCCGACAGGTCGCCCACATCACCTATCTGTCCCTCGATCTCCTCAACCGCCGCTTCGGACGCAAGCAGCAGGCGGACTGGCTTGCGCGCGACGCCGCCTGGCAGGAGGCGCACGCCGCGAAGTTCGGCACGACCTTCGCTATCGAGAGCTACCTCGCCTACCAGGCGAAGAAGTTCCTCTCCCGCTTCGACGCGAACTCCTACCTGCAGATCACGCACGCGATGGACCGCTACGACGCCGCCGTCAAGTACGGCTCGCTCGACGAGGTCTGCCGCCGCATCACCTCCCGGCTGCTCATCGTCTCCATTTCGGGCGACTGGCTCTTCAGCGAGGGCCAGAGCCGTGCCCTCGCCGCCGCGATGCTGCGCCAAGGCAAGCGCGTCGCGTATTCCCACCTCGACATCAAGGTCGGCCACGACGGCTTTCTCACGCACACGAAGGAGCTGGGGCGGCTCATGGGGGCGTTCTTCTCCCCCGTCCCGCGCGAGGTTGGCCCCGCGAAGCGCCGCAAGCTCGCGCCCATCGTCGACATGGTGGGCGCCGGCGCGCGTGTCCTCGACATCGGCTGCGGCTCCGGTTCGCTCCTCACCCTGCTGCGCGACGTGAAGGACGTGCGCGGGACGGGCATTGAGATCGACTTCGAGAAAATCGTGAACGGCGTGCGCGCGGGCATCGACGTCCTCTACGAGGATGCCGACGAAGGCCTGGGCCTTCTGCCGGATGCGGCCTACGACCTCGCCGTTCTTTCCGAAACCCTGCAGACGGTGAAGAAGCCGCGCGAAATCCTCGTGAAGATCCTCGACAAGGCGAAGGAGGCGATTGTCACAATCCCGAACTTCGCCGCCATCGGCATCCGCCTCCATCTCCTCCTCACGGGCCGCATGCCGGTGGGGCGCGAGCTGCCGTTCGAGTGGTACGACACGCCGAACACGCACTTCTTCACGTTCGACGACTTCCGTGCGCTCTGCGCGCGGGAGGGCATTGAGATCAAGGCCGTGCGGGCCGAGGCGAAGGGGTTCTGGGGACGCCTCCTCCTCGCGCTCGGCTTTACGAACCTGGGCGCGGAGCGCGTGATCTGCCGCCTCGCCCGGCGCAGGCCCTAGCCGACGCCCTCCGAGGCGTCGCGGAGGACGTCGAGGATGTCCTCGCCGTACTCGTTCAGCGTCTGGCTGTAGACGAGATGGCTCAGGTGGGCGAGCGTGCGCGGGTTCTCCTCCGCCACGCGGAAAAGCGTCTTGTTGGCCATGATGCGGAACGCCGCCACGCCCAGTTCGTCCGCCGTCTCCTTGCGCCAGCTCCGCAGCGCAAGGGCCCGTCGGCGCGCGGCGGGGGCGAGGTCGCCCGCGAAGTCGCTGCGCGGCGCGGCGGGGGCGGGGGGCTGGACGGGCACGGGAATGCGGCGGGCGGTCGCGGTCGCCGAGGGCCAGCGGATCGTGAATTCGGGTTCTTCCCGGCGGGCGACGCGGAGCCCCTTGGGCGTGAGCCTGATGAGGTCGGACCCGTCGGCGGCGCGCGTGGCGCAGCCGGCGCGGACGAGCGATTCGACGAGGATGCGAAGCCGTTCGGGGGCGAAACCCGCAAGCAGGTTCCAGGTGGAGAGATCCGAAAGCCGGTGTTGCGCGACGAGAGGGGTGCGGAGACCGAGCAGCACGTCGACGATGCACGCCGCGGGATGCAGCCCCTTGAGGCGGCCGATGCAGGAGAGGATCTTCTGGACGACCACCCACTGTTCGTCCGTGAGCGGTTCGGGCGGCTGGCGCGGACCGCAGTGGTCGCAGCCGCCGCAGACGTCCGCGCGGGCCTCTTCGCCGAAGTAGGAGAGGATGAAGCGGTGGCGGCAGCCGCGCGTGTCGCAGAAGGCGATCATGTCGCGGAGGCGCATGCGGTCGCGCCGCTCCTTTTCGCGGCGTGCCAGGAAGACGGCCTCCAGGGCGGCCTCGGAGACGGTGGGGGTGAGCTGCACGAGCGGCGGATCGCGGAAGCGCGCGCCGCGCGTGAGCGTGACGGCGCCGTGCTGGGCGAGGATGTTGAGTACCGTGTCGAGCGCGATGCCCTTCGCGCCGAGGCGGTCCGCAAGGTCGTTGACGTCGAGGGGGATGGCGGAACCGATGGCCTTCTTGCGCAGGTAGGCGAGGACGTCGCGGGCGAGGTTCCAGGGGGGATTGGCGCCGTCGATGAAGAACTCCTGCGTCTTGACGTCGGCGTAGCTGAAGAGGAGTTCGCAGAAGGAGGGGAGTCCGTCGCGCCCGGCGCGTCCGACCTCCTGGTAGTAGGCTTCGAGGGAGCCGGGGATGTCCCAGTGCGCGACGAAACGGATATCCGCGCGGTCGACGCCCATGCCGAAGGCGTTCGTGGCGACGACGACGGGGTGGGGGGCGGCGACGAAGGCGTTGTAGACGCGCGTGCGCTCGGCGTCGGGCATGCCGCCGTGGTAGAGAAGCACCCGCGTGTCGCCGAAACGGCATCCGGGGGCGGTGAGGCGCGCGAAGACGCTTTCCGCGTGCTTGCGCGTGGCGACGTAGACGATGCCAGTGCGGTGGGCGCGGATGAGCGCGGCGATGCGCCGGAACTTCGCCTCGTGGGTATGGGTGGGGACGACGGTGAGGTTGAGGTTGTCGCGGCTGAAGCCCTGCACCTGCACGTAGGGCTTCTCGCGCGGGGCCTCGCCGAGGCGCAGCTGGCGGATGATGTCCGCTCGCACGTCGGGCGTCGCCGTGGCGGTGACGGCGAGGATGGGGATGTCGGGGAAGCCGGCGAGCGCGTCGCGGATGTTAAGGTAGTCGGGACGGAAGTCGTGTCCCCATTGGCTGATGCAGTGGGCTTCGTCGATGGTGAGAAGGGCGAGTTCGGTGCGGGCGACGGCCTCCAGGAAACGCGCGCTGCGAAAGCGCTCGGGGGCGATGTAGACGAGCTTGTACTCGCCGAGCATCATCGCGTCGAGGCGGGCGGACATCTCGGCGGGGGAAAGGGACGAGTTGAGGCAGGTCGCGGGGATGTGGCGCCGTTCAAGCGCGGCCACCTGGTCCGTCATCAGCGCAATGAGCGGCGAGACGACGAGCGTCGTGCCGGGGAGCATGAGCGCCGCAAGCTGGTAGCAGAGGGACTTGCCGGAACCGGTGGGCATCACGACGACGGCGTCGCGACCGGCGAGGATCTCGGCGATGGGCTGATACTGGCCGTCCCGGAAGTCGTCGTAGCCGAAATGGCGCCTGAGCGCCGCGTGGATGTCCTGTTCCGATACCATGCCCGAACTTTTTGAAGGAATGCAGTAGTCTAGGCGATTGCCCCGCCGTTGTCAAGGACGGGAGCGCCGCTTGATTTGTTCGGAACAAAACTTACCACGCGAAGTCCCCGCGTCCTGTCCTCCTCTCCCTCCCCCTTCCCCGTCCACTCCGATTTGATTCACCAGGAGGAAACTGGTAGAATAGGTGGAACTTTTCAAGAGGAAGTCAGCATGGTGCGCATTGTCGAATGGTCGGCCGAGAAGCCGCAGAGCAAGTATGTCACGAAGTTCCTCGCGCGCAGCGCGTTCCCCGAGGAGGCCGAGAAGGCTGCGGCGGAGGTGTTGGCGGCGATTCGCGCGGAGGGGGACCGGGCCGTCGCGCGGTATGTCGCGAAATTCGAGGGGGCGAAGCTCACGCCGAAGCGTTTCCGCGTGACGGAGGACGAGCTTGCGGCGGCGGAGGCGCAGGTGCCGCCCGCGCTCAGGCGCGCCGTGAAGGACGCCTACACGCGCGTGATGCGCTTCTCGAAGGCGTCGCTGAAGGCCCCCTGGACGATGAAGACGCCGAAGGGCGGCACGGCGGGCGAGTTCTACTCGCCGATGGACCGCGTGGGCGTGTACGTGCCGGGCGGCACGGCGCCGCTCGCCTCCACGAGCGTCATGACCGTCACCCTCGCGAAGGCGGCCGGCGTGAAGGAGATCGTCGCCTGCACGCCCGCCGGGCCCACGGGTACGCCGAACCCCGTCCTCCTCTACGCCCTGCGGCTCGCGGGCGCGACGGAGGTCTACCGCGTGGGCGGCATCCAGGCGATCGGCCTCATGGCGTTCGGTACGAAGACGGTGAGGAAGGTGCAGAAGATCGTCGGGCCGGGCAATGCGTTCGTGACGGCCGCGAAGCGCCAGGTGTACGGCTACGTCGGCATCGACCAGGTGGCGGGTCCGAGCGAGATCGCCGTCCTCGCGGACGGCACGGTTCCCGCGAAGTGGGTCGCCGCCGACCTCCTCAGCCAGGCCGAGCACGGTTCGGGCTGGGAGAAGTCGCTCCTCGTGACGGCGGACGCGGCGTTCGCCGAGGCGGTGAGGCGGGAGATGTTCGCGCAGACGGAAACGCTGTCGCGCAAGGCCCTCATCCAGCGCGTCTTCGACCGCGACGGCGTCCTCTTCTGCGTGACGCCGACCGTGGAGGAGGGTCTGGAGCTCGTGAACCGCTTCGCGCCCGAACACTTCGAGATCATGTGCCGGGACGCGCTGAAGCTCATGAAGGGCGTGCGCGCGGCGGGCGCGGTGTTCGCGGGCGCCTGGACGCCCGAGTCAGCCGGCGACTTCGTGGCGGGCCCGTCGCACGTCCTCCCGACGGGCGGCGCGGCGAACATGTTCAACGGCCTCACGCCGGACGACTTCCGCCGCCGCCATTCGTTCGTCGCCTTCACGCGGGGCGACCTCGCCGAGACGAAGGCGACGATCGAGGCGTTCGCGCAGGTGGAGGGGCTGGACGCGCACGGGCGCGCCGCTTCCATCCGTTTCGAATAAATGGTATACTCGCTTTCCCGGTTGATTTTAGTGGAGGTTTTCGTTGAACGCAGATGTTTCACATACGCAGAATGGGGCGAACAGGCATGTGGCTACGACGGCGACGGGCGTCGCCTACGCCACAATGCCTGTTCGCCCGGATTTGGCGATTATAACGCGGTACAGGATGCAAGCGTTCCATTGAGAACCAGGACGAATCCATTTAAAGGAGAAGAACACGATGAATCTCGAAGAACAGGTCAAGGCCAAGCTCGAAGAACTCCGCCCCATGCTCCAGCAGGACGGCGGCGATCTCGAATTCGTGAAGATGGAGGGCAAGGTCGTCACCCTCAAACTCGTCGGGCACTGCGGCAGCTGCCCCTACGCGCTCATGACGCTCAAGCAGGGCATCGAGTCCCGGCTCCAGGAGCTGGATCCCGAACTGACCGTCGCGCGCGCCGAGTAAGGAAGCTTTCCATGAAGACCATCAACGTTTCCCTCGTCGGCGTCGGCGGGCAGGGCATCCTGCTCACGGCAAACATGCTCGCGCGCACGGCGACGATCGCCGGCATGGACGTGAAGAAAAGCGAGATCCACGGCATGGCCCAGCGTGGCGGCAGCGTGATCTCGAGCGTGCGGTTCGGCACGGAGGTCCACTCGCCGATCATTCCGGAAGGGCAGAGCGACATCCTCGTCGCGTTCGACCGTCTGGAGGCCCTGCGCTGGAAGCATTTCCTCGCGAAGGACGGCAAGGTGCTGATGAACAACGTCGACCTCGTGCCCGTCACGGTGTCGAGCGGACTCCAGCAGCCCGTCACGGACTTCGAGACGCGCCTCGCGAAGGCGTTCCCCGATGCGCTCGTCGTCGACGCCGCAAAGATCGCCGAGGAGGTCGGCAACGCCCGCACGATGAACATGGTCATCGCCGGCGCCCTCTCCGCCCTCACGCCGTTCCGGGAGTCGCAGTGGGTGAAGGCGATGGAGGAGAGTTTCACGGGTCCCAAGGCCAAGCTGCTGGACCTCAACCGCAAGGCGTTCGACCTCGGTCGCGCCGCCGTGGCGCAGTGATGCGGACGAAGGAGCAGACGATGCAGTTCTGGAATCGTGAAGCCGAAACGATGTCGCGCGACCAGCTCGCGGACGTGCAGCTCAAGGGCCTGCAGAAGTCGCTGAGGCGCGTGTGGTCGAACGAGTGGAGCCGGCGGCTGCTGCTGAGCCGGGGCTTCGGAAACCCCGAGGACGTGAAGTCGCTCGACGATCTGAAGCGGATTCCGTTCCTGACAAAGGACGACTTCCGCGACGCCTATCCGCTGCAGATGTGTACGGTGCCGCGCCAGGAACTGCTGGAGTTCCACATGTCGTCCGGCTCCACCGGCACGCCCGTCGTGATGGCCTACACGAAGAACGACCTCAACCAGTGGGCGGACTGCATGGCGCGCTGCTACACGATGGCGGGCCTGGAGGCGGGCGACGCCTTCCAGATCATGCCGACGTTCGGCCTCTTCAACGGCGGCTTCGGCTGCTACCACGGCTGCCGCAAGGCCGGGCTCTTCTGTGTGCCCGCCTCCAGCGGCAACACGGAACGGCAGATCAAGCTCATGCGCGACTTCCGCGTGAAGGGCTTCTGCTCCGTCGTCTCCTACGTGCCGCGCATCATCGAGAAGCTGGACGCGGAACCGACGGGCGACCACGACATCCCCTCCCTGCGCGTGGGCATCTTCGGCTCGGAAACCTTCTCGGACGAGATGCGCAGCAAGATCGAGAAGCGCCTCCACATCGAGTGCTTCGACATCTACGGCATGACCGAGACGGGCGGCATCGGCACGACGGGCCAGGACTGCCGCTGCCACTGCGGCCTCCACGTGTTCGAGGACCAGTACATCACGGAGGTCATCGACCCCGTGACGGGCGACGTCCTGCCCGACGGCCAGTACGGCGAGCTCGTCTTCACGTCCCTCACGCGCGAGGCGATGCCGATCATCCGCTACCGCACGCACGACATCTGCCGCATCCTCACGCGCGAAAAGTGCGCGTGCGGGCGTACCTCGCTCCGGATCGACCGCATCACGGGCCGCACGGACGACATGCTCATCGTCAAGGGCGTCAACTTCTACCCCCGCCAGGTCGAACAGGCCCTCATGGAGATCCCCGGCGTCAAGGACGAGTTCCAGATCATCCTCGAAGAACGCCACGGCATGACGGACGTCACGGTCAACGTCGAGGCCGAGCCCGGCGTCTCCGGGCACACGGTCGCGAAGCACCTGAAGGAACGCCTCGGCTTCCTCCCGAAGGGCGAGGTCTACCCCGTCGGATCGCTCCCCCGCACCGAGGGCAAGGCCAAGCGCGTTATCCGGCGGAAGCTGGATGATTAAGTGGTTAAGTGGTTAAGTAATTAAGTAGTTAAGTGGTTAAGTAGTTGAGCCATAGAATGATTCCAACTTAACAACTTAACCACTTAAAGCGAAGCGACTTAATCCCCGACAACGGAGTCGTCATGTGCTTGCGCGAGCCAACTTAACTACTTAACCACTTAACCACTTAAAGCGAAGCGACTTAATAAAGAGACTGGAGGGTCCATGAAGTTCACACGAAGAGGTTTTCTCGGCGGGCTTGTCGCCGTCTCGGCGCTGCCGGCGATCGGCAAGGACGATCCGACCGTCTTTCCCGCGCGCGGCAAGTTCGAACGTCTTGTCCTTGCCTACCAGCACGTCCACATCGGCCTGGAGAAGCCGTTTTCCGTGCTGCACATCTCCGACACGCACTTCACGGCCGCGTATCCGGACGAGGATGCGAAGAAGCAGAAACTGCGCGAGGTCCGCACGAAGACCTTCGGCGGGCGCCAGGAGGAGGCGTTGTGCGATTCGCTTGCCTGGGCGAAGGAGAACGTCGACTATGTCGTCCACACCGGCGACCTCATCGACTGGCAGAGCCGCGCGAACTTCGACCTCGTGAAGAAGCACTTCGGCGCGGGCCTGTGCGGCGCGGTCGGCAACCACGAGTTCTCGCCGGACATGTGGCTCGGGAAGGACGAGAACAGCGAGGCGCACAAGGCGAAGACGCGCGCGCCGGTTGCGGTCGCCTACCCCTTCGACATCGAACTCGCATCCACCGTCGTGAACGGCGTCAACTTCGTCACGCTCGACGACGTGTACGGCTACGTGACCGCGCACCAGGTCGAACGCTTCGCCGCCGAGGTGAAGAAGGGGTTGCCGATCGTCCTCTGTATGCACGTTCCATTCTTCTCGGCGCACATCTGGCGGGCGCACGAGAAGTTCTGGCGTGCCGGACGCAAGTTCGCGTCCGCCGTCCTGCCGGACGCGCGCGGCGACTACCGCAAGCAGCGGACCGACGTCGTGACGCGCGATTTCATCGCCTCCCTCAGGCGCGAACCGCTTCTGAAGGCCATTCTCGCCGGACATCTGCACATCACGGTGCAGGACCGCTTCTCGCCCACCGCGATGCAGTATGTCGTGGGCGGAAACTTCATGTTCCACGGCCAAGAGGTCCTGTTCACGTGAACCTGCGCAAGGTCTTCGTTGTCGCGATGGACAACGAGGCGGCCGCCGTCACGGCGCACTTCGCCGCCGTCGCGGAGGAGTCTGTGTTCGGGCGCCGCATCGTGACGGGTACGCTCGCGGGCGAACCGACCGCCGTCGTCGTCTCCGGCGTCGGCAAGGTGAACGCCGCCGCCGCCGCGCAGCTTGCGCTCGCGCGCTTCAACCCCGAAGTCCTGCTGAACGTCGGCGTCGCGGGGGCCCTCCACGCGCCGATGCAGGTCGCGGAGGTCTACCGCGTGCGTGCGGCCGTGCAGTACGACTTCGACCTCGCCGCGATCAACGGCACGTCCGTCGGCACGCTCAACGAGTACACGGCGCGCGAGTTGCCGTTGGACCGCGCGGGCAACGCCTTCCCCGAGGCCCTGCTCGCGACGGGCGACCGCTTCAACGATTCGCCGGTGGACTACCGCTTCCTCGTCGAGGACGTCCAGGCCGACCTCCGCGACATGGAGGGCGCCGCGATCGCGCACGTCGCCCGCCGCGCCAACGTGCCCCTTCGTGCCCTCAAGGCCGTTTCGGACGTGGCCGGTTCGGGTTCCACGGCCGACCAGTACCACGCCAACCTCACCCATGCCCTCAAGACCCTCTCCGATGCAATCCCCGCCTTCTTCGGGATTAAGTCGCCTTCGGCTTTAGGTAATTAAGTGATTAAGTGACTAAGTAGTTAAGTCTGTACTCGTTACGGTCCTTCATTGTCACGGCCCAACTACTTATTAGACGGTCACATGTTCGCCCATCCATTTGCAAACGAAACCGTTAAACCTCTTAACCAGGTAACAATCTAATTACTTAACTACTTAACCGCTAAACCACTTAATCATTTAATCACTTAATCACTTAATCACTTAACTACTTAACTACTTAACTACTTAACTACTTAATCACTTAACCACTTAATCACTCATGGACCTCATTCCCTCCTTTCAGGTTGACCACACGCGCATCAAGCCCGGCATTTATGTGTCCCGTACGGACGTGCTGGGGGCCGAGACGGTGACGACGTACGACATTCGCATGAAGTTCCCGAACACCGAGCCGGCGATCCATCCGAACGCGATGCACACCATTGAGCACGTGGTGGCGACGTTTCTGCGCAATGATCCGCAGTGGAAGGACCGGGTGGTCTACTGGGGGCCGATGGGGTGCCTCACGGGGTGCTATCTCATCATGAAGGGCGCGCCGCGTCCGGAGGAAGACCTTCTGCCGCTCATGCTCGCGGCGTTCCGCCATCTGCGCGACGATGAGGGGGAGATTCCCGGCGCGTCTGCGGTCAACTGCGGGAACTTCCGCCTCCACGACCTCGCGATGGCGAAGTGGGAGGCGGCGCAGTTCGTCTCGCGCCTTGAACAGGCCCCCTGCTTCGCCTACCCCGTCGCCGAACGCATCGTGACGGACAAGGGCGCGGTCTTCTACGATTCGTGACGGCGCCCTCGCCCCGTTTTTGATATACTAGCCATTTCTTTGGACGATTAGCTCAGTTGGTTAGAGCAGGACCTTTACACGGTCAAGGTCGGGGGTTCGAGTCCCTCATCGTCCACCATGAACAGACGGATCCGTTGGGAAGACCACGGCCACAAAACGGACGGCTGGGCCATCATGGGGCCGTCAAGCCTCACGGCGTCGGCCTTGGCATGTCGACGCCACGCGACGCATCGGACGTTGCAGCATGTGAATCTGCGGCGGCGAGTGCAAGGACTGACTTGCGGCCAAATGAGCAATATGATAGAATGTGCGGCGTCAACCCACAGAAGGCACATCCATGACGGCGCAGACACAAGAGGACGTGGCGAGGATCGAGGCGTACCGCAAGACGCTCGGCAAGTACCCGAAACCGAGCGTCACGGCGGACATCGTCGCCGTGCGTCCGGCCTACAGCGAACTTGGCGAGGGGCAATGGCGAGAGAATCCGGAGTTCGCCCTTGAGGTTTTGTTCATCAAGCGCGGTCAATGGCCGTTTGAGGGAAGCTGGGCGTTGCCGGGCGGGTTCATCCGCCCTACGGAAACTGTGGACGAGGGGGCGAGGCGCGAACTTCGCGAGGAGACCTCCCTTGAGGCCGACCGCCTCATTCCAGTCGGCGTGTTCTCCAAGCCTGACCGCGACATGAGGGCATGGATCATTTCAAACGCATTCGTCTCCGTCCACAAGCGCGGTCAGGGCTGCCATGTCAAAGGCGGTGACGATGCGGCGGTAGCTCGGTGGCTACTCCTCAAATCGCCCACCATCGGGCATGGGCGGTTCTATCTCCCGTTCCACGCGGACGGAAAGCTTGCGTTCTGCCTGTCCGGAACTTACCGTGAGGAGGATCTCGGCGGTGGCACGGTTTTGTCCGTAGAGGACAATCCGCTGGCGTTCGACCATGCCCAGATCATCGCCCAGGCGTTCCTGCGGATGCTCTCGTTCGACACGAAGAAGCTCGTGTTCTTCTTCCTGCCGGAGAAGTTCACGCTTTCCAACTACATCGACGTCTACCAGTACCTCACGCGCTCCTCCGTCAGCGCGGCCAACATCCCGAGCTTCCGCCGCCAGCTCACGACGACGAAGGAGCCGCTTCTGGAAGTGTGCGAGGGCGAGTGGGAAGACCTCGGAGGTCGCGCCCACGCCCCCGCGAAGCTCTACCGCAGGAGAATCAACCCCTAAACGAAAACCGAAAAGCCAACGCCAACTTCTAAACGGAATTCATATAGCCAAAAAGGGAAGATGAGGAAATGACGATGCAAAACCAGCAGAACGGAGATACGACATTCCCCGCCGAGCTCACGGCGGAGATGCTGGCGGATTTCAGGACGACACCACGCGGTTGTACACATCCGAGGGTGGGAGTGATTGGCGGGCATCGCTTCATTGCGAAATGCGGCAGCTGGTCGGCGTATTCGAGCGATGAACACGTCCACAACGAGTTTGTCGCCGACAACCTGCTGCGGGCGGCTGGTCTCAATGTTCCGTTCTCTCGCGAGTATCGTGTTGATTTTGAGGACGGACGCGGGCGTCAAACGATCCGCCTTGCCGTCTATGACAACGCACTGAAACCGATCATGGAAGTTTGGGGTAGCGCAGACGCAACGCTCCGTGCGAAGATACGAGCACAGGCTGTCGCCGCCTATCCAGTCCAGGCGTTTATCGCGGGAATTGACACGTTCACCTGGGACAACGTGAAAGTCGATGCAGAGGGCAATCTTTGGTTTGTGGACAACGGGGCAAGCTTCGACTTCCGTGCTTGCGGGAAGCTCAAGGGCTGGTTCTGGCAACGGCACGACGTGGCCGATCCGAGGAGTGGCTACCTCTCCCTCGCCAAGCATCCCGATCAGTACGATCTTCGCAGCATCCTCGGCAAGGTCGATGATGCAGAACTCTGGGCGGCGGCGAAGGATTGCCGGTTTTCTCAACTTGTGGCTCAACTGCCCGACTCGCATCGCAAGGTGGAGTTGACGGCCTATGCGGCGGCATTGGAAGCAGCGGCGCGGAAAATCTGAAACTGAAAGGAAAAAGGAAATGGACAGAAACAAGGCAAAGGGAATGCTGTGGGGTCTCATCGTGGGCGACGCCTTCGGAAGCCCCATACAGTTCAGCGGCAAGGACAGCCACCCGTGGATCACGGAGATGGTGAAGTGCCCGGTGTTCAACCTTCCGGCTGGCTACTGGACGGACGACGGATCAATGGCCATGTGTATCATGGACTCCTACGTCCGCAAGGGCGGCTACGACCTGAAGGACATCGGCGACACATTCGTGAAATGGTTTATGGACGGCTACCTTTCGTCGAAGGACGGGGAGTCGTTCGATGTAGGCGGCGCGACGTGGAACGCTTGCCGGAACATCGCGTTCAGGCATCAGTATGTCAACGGGCGCGAGGATTCGCAGGGGAACGGCTCGATCATGCGCTTTGCGCCGTCGTATCTCCTCGCGCAAAAGGAGAGCGATCCGGCGAAGACCATGCACGAGATCAGCGACCTCACGCATAGTTCTGGAAAGGTGCATGAGGTGGTAGATAGGTTCGCCAAGGTTCTCGGTGAACACATGGCCGGAAACCGTACGGCGGAGGTTTCCGCGTACAAGACGCGGGAAGCGGTGAACAACTCCGGCTGGGCGGTCTCGACGCTTGATGCCGCGCTCTGGGCATTCAACACGACGGAGAGCTTCGAGGAGGGGCTGATCGCCGCTGTCAACCTTGGCGGCGACTCGGATTCCATCGGGGCGGTGTTCGGGCAGATCGCCGGGGCGTACTATGGCTTCGATGCGATTCCCGACCGCTGGGTGAAGGCGGTCAAGACTTGGCGCAAGGTTGATGAACTCATCGAGGGTTTTCTCGATGCTCTGGGGTGCTGATTTCGCCATGAAAAAAAGGGGTGACTTGTCAGAGTAAATGCGACTAAAACTGTGCCTTGACGGCACATGGTCGCATTGAGTTGTTCCGAATGTGCATTTAGTTGTTCCCAAAATCGCCTCTTGCGCCGTCCGGGACGTCGGTTCTGCCCGCCGCGAGGCCGTTTCAGGGCAAAGTCTCCCCAGCCCAGGCGCACCGTGTTTTTTCGGAACAGGTAGATGCGACTGGTCGCCACCGCCC